>DATNQE010000714.1:0-7304 GCA_036702895.1 Trichocoleus sp.
CTATTCCCAAAGTGGAGTCGCAACAAGAGTAGGAAGGGTTGAGTCGGTTTCATGGCATCCTCATCATCGACCAATTCACAACCTAGCTCAAGGGTTTTGAAGCCCCGCCGGCAGTGGCAGCAGGAGCTGATGGACTGGCTATGGCCATCGCTGTGGGTGGCGCTGCTAGTAGGTTCTGGCGTGTTAGGAGCCTGGGCTATGGTCTGGCTCACGCAAATTCCGCCGACCCCAAACTGCGAGGAGATTTCCCGGCTGAGCTCCAGTCGCGATCGCATTTACTGTGCCAAGACGCAGTCGCGCTCCGGCAACCCCCAGGATTTAATAGCGGCCATTACCCTAACCGCTAACTGGCCCAAGACCCACAGCAGTTACGAAGAGTCGCAGCAGGTACTCAAAGACGCTTCGCAAAAGCTAATGTTTCTGGCCAACCAGAAGGTTCAGGTTGGGGATCTCGAAGGTGGCAGCGCCCTGGCCGGAGCCATTCCCCACGGCACCCTGCTGCGGCAGCCAGCCCAGGCCGCCATTTATGAGTGGCGGCAGGAATGGAGCAAGGGAGAAGCCCTAGAGAGCACGCTCGGCACTGCCATTCAAACCCGCAATTGGACCACCGCAAGCGAAACCCTACAGGCTCTAAAGACGCTCAAAACCGATTTTTGGCTGCGCGATCGCTACGGGTACTGGCAGCAGCAGCTGTATCGAGAGCAGTCCTCTTGGGAGAGCCTGGTGGCCGCCCGGGAGCGGGCTGGCAAAGGCCAACCGGACGACCTTCAGGCGGCTATTGGGCTGGCTCGTCAGGTGAAGCTAGGTAGCCAGATCTGGGCTGAGACCGAGCAGGATATTAACCGCTGGAGCGAAACCCTGCTGGCCTACGCTCTGCTGCAGTGGCGATCAGGCAACCTGGAAAAAGCAGTCGCGGTGGCCCAGAGCGTACCGCCTAGCCCCAAGTGGAGCCCCGAGGCCCAGACCCTAATGCAGTTTGCCCATGCCCAGCAGCTAGCAGGCCGCAGCGCCCCTCAGGGCCCGGTTCGGGCACCAACCTATGCCCAGCTGTTCTACCTGCTAGAGGGCATTCGCGCCGCAGAAAAAATTCCGGCGGATAGCCCTCTCCATGCTCAGGCTCAAGGCCTGCTCAAGGACTGGCAGGCCCAGCTCCAGGATGCCTCTCAGCTGCAGCTGGCTCAAACCCTAGCGCAGCTGGGTCAGGGTCCAGGCTATCAGCTAGCTTTGGCTCAGGCCCGTACCATCGCGCCAGATCGGCCCCGCCGCATTCAGGCCCAGACCTTGATGGCCCACTGGCAGAAGGAGCTAGAGCGCATTGCCGATCGACCGATCCTGCGACGCTCGGATCAGCTGGCTAAGGCAGGCACTATTCCGGCGCTGCAGCAGGCGATTGCTGAGGCTAGGCAAATTCCCCAGGGCCGCGCCCTCAGGCTCGATGCCCAAACTCGGATTGCCGAGTGGCAGCGGGAAATTCAGGTGATTGAGGACCGGCCAATCATAGATGAGGCCATCGCCCTAGCCGCCAAAGACAAGCTCGAAGATGCCATTACGTCTGCTCAACGGGTGAAGCCGGATCGAGCGCTCTACGCCCGTGCCCAAACCCTGATTGAGGACTGGACGCGCACCCTCCAGATTCGGGAGGACCAGCCTATTTTGAACAAGGCGAAGGACCTAGCCTACCAGGGTAGCCTCAGCGCTGCAATTTCTGTCGCCTCCCAGATTGGACCGGGTCGAGCACTCTACCCCGAGGCGAAACGCGCCATTAAGCTGTGGGAAGATGAGAGAGACTACATCTGGTCTATCTGGGAAGCGGAAGAAGGCGCTGACTCAGAGGATCCAGATGCGATCGCTCCTGAGCCTGACTCTGAGTTTTAATGACCTCTCCCCTGCGTCTCATGCTGATTGATGAAGACCCGGTCTTTCGCCTGGGTCTGAAGATCTGGCTGGAGCAGTCAACCGAGTGTGTGGTTGTCGCCCAAGCAGACCAGGCAGAAGACGCTCTAGCGCAGCTTGCCGCTCGCAGCCTTCAGAATTCAGGTTTCTCTGAAGATCTAGCTGGAGACAGGGAAAGGCGGGGAATCATTGAGAGCCTCTCTGAGGAGTTTTCTGAGAGGCTTTTAGAAACCATCGCTAACGAGGTGGGAGCTGAGCCAAGCGCTACGGCAGGCCCTACCGACCGCAGCGCGACAGCTTTGCCCGATCTGGATCTGGTCATTTTGGACTTAGGTTTGGGAGCTGGGGCTCCTGATCGCCTCCCGGGCCTGCAGCTTTGCGCTGATATCAAAGCTCGCTACCCTACACTGCCCGTGCTGGTGCTCAGCAGCCGCCTGGAGCCTGTGCTGCAGGCCGCCGCCCGGCAGATGGGTGCTGACGGCTATGGGGCTAGAGGCATGGCGGTGCGTGAACTGGCCCAGCTAATTCGCACCCTGGCTAGGTCTGAGGCTGCGATGACCCCTGAGGGCCTCGCACCTGCGGTGCCTAGGGAAACGCCCCTAACCCCAAGCGATGCTGGCCCTCTGGCGGTGCTCAAAGACAATCTACGCCGCTCATCTCTAAGGCAGATTGAGGCCACCCTGGCCGAGGTAGTGGCCCAACAGCGCTCTAGCGGCAGCAACTGGCTGGAGGATCTGACCCTGGCTGGACGCAGGCGCGAGCTGCGAGCCGCCCGCTGGCTGATCAACCGCCTGCTGGCAACGCCCGACCCCAATCTGCTGACTTCTGACATTACCCCGGCAGAACCGGGCAGCGAGCCGACCGATGCAGCCTATGCTGGCCCGGAACTGCCCTCCACCGCAGCCGGACCATCACTGTTTCCCCGGAAGGCTGAGGGCAGCCTCGCGGAAAGTCAGGCGCTCACAGCTGCCGATCGCCGCAGTTTGGTCCGGGGGGACTTGCAGTCGATTGTGTTTGAGAGCGTATTTCGCAAGCTCCAGGGCCCGCTAGAAAACCAGAGCGGCCTGCCTCTGGAGACCGATATTTTGCGGGAGGAGAAAAAGCGTGAACTGCTCTACCTCATCCTGCGCCAGCTAGAAGATGCCTTGGATGAGCTGCGGCAGTCGCGGCTGCTGCCGGGGCAGCTGATCGATACTTGCCCGGAGGTGCTGCGCGACGTGTGGCAGGCAGTGACAACCGACTTTTTAGGCCGCTACTACATGCTGGAAGTGGGCGATCTAGAGCAGCCTGTGGTCAAAACTCTGCTTCAGGAGGAAGCGGTCGTGCGCAGCGCCCTATTGGACAAAATTCCCCAGGTGCCTATGCTGTTGGGCCACATCCTGTTTCAGGAGGCAGTCGTTGTTGACGGTGCTGCTTTTGTTGCGACCACTCCAGAAGCATTGACCCGCAGCCGTATTCTGCTGGAAAATCTGCTGCTCCAGCTTGCCAACGCCGTGATGCAGCCTCTGCTCAATCGCTTTGCTGAGGTTGAGGAGATTAAGAAGTACCTCTACCAGCGTCGCCTGATGTCTACCCGCGACATCGAGCGCTTTCGCAACGACCTCTCCTGGCGCTACCGCTGGGATTCCCTGATCAATGAGCCCAAAGCGATTTTTGAGAGCCAGCATCGGCTGCTAATTTTGAACCCCCAAGGCATTCAAACCCAGTGGATTTACGCGCCTCGGCAGGAGGAGCTTGAGCAGCTTTCCGGTCTTCAGCTAACGGTGACTCTGGCTATTGAGGCGCGAGATGCGATCGCGCCCCGCCTGCGCTCCACGATCTCCCTAGTCGGCAGCGGTCTGGTCTACTTACTAACTGACGTTGTTGGTCGCGGCATCGGCCTGATCGGGCGCGGCATTATCAAAGGCGTAGGCAGCGCTTGGAGCGATCCAAAGTATCGGCGCAAGGGATAAGGGGAGTGGGGTGCAAGGGATAGGGTGCAGCGATTATCTTGAACGTCAAGCTAAATCACTTGCATTTGGCCAGGCTGCCGTGGTTGAGTAGTTGATGCGGGCAACTGCCAAGGCTTGCCGTCTCTGAGCATGGCATTGAGGATACGCAGCAGTTTAGTTTGTGCATACAAGCAATCAGAGCTACCTTTTTGGCCTTGCCCTGAGCTAGCAGGTGAGTGTAGAAGGCTCCAATGACAGGGTTGTGACGAACAGCGACGAGTGCGCCCCTGTAGAGCACTGCTCGAACTTTGGCTCGTCCGCCCTAGACAGTGCGGGTGCCGCGATACCTGCCGCTATCGCGGTTGAAGGGGGCTACCCCCACCGGAGCACTAATGCGTTTATCACCGACCTGTCCGAGTTCAGGCAGTTGTGCCAACAGGGTTGTAGCAATGACCTTGCCAATGCCAGGGACACTTTTGAGCAGTGGGATAGCCAACTTCCATTGGGCTTGGACTTGACTGAGTTGCTCGATCTCGTCGTCGAGTTCTTTGATGCCTTGCTGCAACCACTCGAGATGGGTCTCAATCCTTTGGCGCAGTTTACCTTGTGCCTGACTCTGACGGTTCTTCTCGGCGCTGAGCATCTCCACGAGTTGGCGACGGCGCGTCAGAGCCTCTTGCAATGCCTGTTGCTCACTGCTGGCTAAAACGCTCACTGCTGGTCCCATCGCTGCCCCAAAGTGAGCCAGCACACTGGCATCAATGTAGTCTGTTTTTGCCAGTTTGCCGCTAGTTCGGGCGAAGTCTCGCCCCTAGCGTGGATTGATCACCGAAACGGCTATCCTTTGCGCCTGCAATGCTTGAGCCGCTGCCATTTCGAGTCCACCAGTAGCTTCGAGGATTACCTGTTGGATACTCACACCATTGAGCCGCTCGATAAGGTGGGCTATCCCTTTCGGGTCGTTGGGCAATTGAAACGTTTGGCCACTCGGACGCGGATAAACGTCTAAGTTAGCTTTATTAACATCGATACCCACCCATGGGAAGTCTGCTTTCATTCTCGCTTGACCTGATGACGACAGAGGAGTTGAAGGCTGCACTCCTCCTTGCGCGATGCGGACTTCAACGTCCTAGCGATTTTACGAGTTCTCAGTCCTTCGTCAAAGGTGGCGACCCTTGCTGCACCACGGTCTGAAGTGACCTTAGGGGAATCGGTCTGCCACCTCTCCAAGATACAAGGGGTGATCCTGGCTGGGAGCGCAGCCCTCACACCCCTACTCCTCCTAAACGTCCTAATAGCTCAACACAGGCTATCCAACCCGCTAGGCAGGGGCTTAGTGAATCAAACCCTGCAATCCACTAAGTTTCCCCTGTTGCTAGCCGAGCTACAGTGCTCCTACAGAGCCTTCATGGCAAAAGCACTGGGGCTGGTAGGGTCAGCCGCTTCTCCCACGTAGCCGAAGCTAATGGTTTCTCCCGGTGAGATCACCTGGTTCCAAGGGGCAGAATCAATTGCCTTGGCCTGGTACTGACCGCTGCCCAAGCTGGTAATTTGAGCATTCCAAGTAGCGCCAATAGCGTAGGGTGCCTTGAAATTCAAAGCCCATTTGTCAATGGATTTGCTTCCTGTATTGGTCACAAGCAAGTCGCCTGAGAAGCCGTTGCCCCAGTCAGAGGTCACCTTAAACTCATACTTCAAGTTAGTTGGGTTGGTCAGTGGGTCTGGGGCAGGATTGACCACAGGTGCTGGGGTGGGGCTAGTCGCGGGGGCGGGTGTTGGGCTGGTAATGCCGGCACCCTTCATGGCAAAGTTCTTCGGAGCCGTGGGGTCAGCCGCTTCTCCCACGTAGCCAAAGCTGATGGTTTCCCCCGGTAAAATTTCCTGGTTCCAGGGGGCAGATGCGATCGCTTTCGTTTCATAGCGCCCATTTCCCAAAGAGTTAATCTGAGCGTTCCACATCTGGCTAATCGCATAAGGTGCGTTAAATTCCAACGTCCAGTTATTGATTGCCTGGGTACCCTTATTTGTCACCAAAAGGTCGCCAGAGAAACCATTCCCCCAGTCTGACGTAACCTTAAATTCGTAGATCAAGTCGTTTGAGCTAGTTCCTGGAGCCGGAATCGGATTAGGAGCTGGGGTCGGTGTTGGCGTTGGAGCAGGGCCAGGAGTGGGGTTTGGCAGCGGATTGGGAGCAGGGCTACCCGACAGCAGCTGAGCAGCATATTGCTTGAAGACAGCTTCGGCCGGCTTGTTCAAGATGGCGTAATCAGTGTCCGACGGATCATTATTCATGTCTGCGGTGGCATACCAGCTCCATAGCTGCGCCCCGTCGAACCAGCTCACATCCCCTGATTGAGGAGCCTCGCCGCCAAATACTTTGAAGAACGCCTGATAAAGTCTGGACTGCTCCTCAAAATCCACCGTGTTTTGATCCCAAAACTGGTAGGGCGCTGCAGCGTTACCGTCCGCGCTCCGGAAGCCGGCCTCTGTGAAAACGATAGGCTTTCCAGTGCTTTTCGAAATTCCCTCTAGCCAGTCAACAATAGACTGTCCTCCAGTGAGCTGCCTGACAAATCCATCTTCGGGAGTTCCGGTCCAGGCAGTCACCAGCTGATCAACCGTAGCGTTCCTGTTCTGGGTCAAAGGATAATAAGCATCGATACCAATCATATCGAGCTTGTCAACGAAGGGAATCTTGTCAGGAGCATCCCAGTTAGCTGCATAGGTGAGCTTACCGCTGTACACCTGCTTAACCGAATTGATAATGTCAAGCCAGGCAGCCCTATCAGAGCTCTTCGTCACGCCGTTAAGCTCAGTTCCTAATACAAGTGCCTCTGCACCATACTTCTGGCCCAGCCGAGCGTAGTCCAGCAGTATCTTCTTGTAATTGCTAAAGAATGTAGCTCGGTCAGCCGGGTCGAGCCCACCTCTAAACTCTCCTCCAACAAGGTCAAGGTGAGGTTTTAGCCAAACAGAAAGTCCCTTGTTTTTAGCATCAGCAACGGCCTTCTCAACGTTCGCCAAGGACTCGGTGTTATTGGTCGAAAAAATGTTACTACTTTTGACACCGTTTAGGTAGTAGGTGGAAACGATAGTGGCTGTATCTGCACCCACTGATTTAAGTTGGCCCAAAGCTTCGGTAGATTGGGTGTTTCCGTAGGAGCCATTCCACCAGGAAGCATAGTTGAAACCAAGGTAGTTCCAAGTATTGGTCGTAGACATAAAACTTCTCCGAGATGAGGTTTCTGAGCATGCAGAACCCGTCCGGTCAGACAAAGTAAACCAGAGCAATCTCTAAATCACAGAAATTGCTTGTTCATTGTCAGCAAGTTGCCACTCGAAAACTTTCTGAAAATCGCCCTAAACAGGCAAGTTAGTCTACGCCAGGCGAGGATATAAAACTCAAATTTTCTTAGAGTTTCTGTCGCCTGGCCGGCACCTAAGAACGATTGTTCTTTAAGATGCAGCCGTCATTAAGTC
>DATNQE010000734.1:0-4053 GCA_036702895.1 Trichocoleus sp.
GGCGGTGTGGGCAGTGGCGGCACGGTTTTTAGTAAGTACAGCTATCCGGGCCTCTACCGCCCCGAAGACTTTAATACTTGCCGTCAGCCCGTGTCGGACTATGGCAATGCTGAAAACGTGACCCAATGTGAGCTGGTAAGCCTGGCCGATCTCAATACGGCCTCAACGCATGTTCAGGCACAGATTGTTGCCTACCTGCAAGATTTGGTTGGTTTAGGAGTGGCTGGTCTGCGAATTGATGCCGCAAAGCACATGCGATCGCAAGAGGTCGGCGCTATTTTGACTCAGCTGCAGCAGACTGTAGAGCCAGATCTGTTTATCTATCAGGAAGTAATCGATCCCGGTACAGAGGCTATTAAGAAGCAGAGCTACTACCCCAACGGCCAGGTCATTGAGTTTGAGTATGGTCGTCTGATAAGCGCTGCTTTTCTGCAGCAGGATGGTCGTAAATTGGCAGACCTACAGACGTTAGGGGAAGCTTGGGGGCTAGCCCCTACGACGCAGGCTGTGGTGTTTATCGACAATCACGACAAGCAGCGGGGGCACGGCGGCGGCGGCACCTATCTAACCTACAAAGATCGCCCACTTTACGTGCTGGCAAATATTTTTATGCTGGCTTATCCCTACGGCTACCCCCAGCTGATGTCGAGCTTTTCCTTTGCTGATAGCGACCAGGGACCGCCAGCCGATGCCACAGGGCGGGCTCGCTCGGTGTATCACGATGGAGCGAGCACCTGTTTTCAAGCCTGGGTCTGTGAGCACCGCTGGACAGCCATAGGCCAAATGGTTGGCTTTCGTAATGCAACGGCTACAGCCCCCACCGTGAACAGCTGGTGGAGCAATGGCCGTAACCAGATTGCCTTTAGCCGGGGCAATCTGGGGTTTGTGGTGATTAATGGGGAGGCTGCGCCTCTACAGCGCACTTTTACTACCCAACTTGCACCAGGGCGCTACTGCAACGTCATTGAGGGGGGGCTAGCCGCCTCGGGGCAAAAATGCCAGGGTGCAGAACCTCTGGAGGTGGATGAAGCTGGGCAGGTATCGGTCGCGGTGGGAAGTTTAGATGCGGTCGCGCTCCACGTCGAAGCCAAGCTGCCGGATTAATTCTTCCCAGTTTAGGCGGGGCCATGCCAATGGATCTGCGCAGGAGCCGTTTCGGACAGCACCTTGCCCCGGGAAATAACGGCCCGAATGGCGGGGCGGCGGCAAATAGCGTCGTAGCGATCGGCGGCATCGATCACGATTAAGTTGGCGACCTTCCCGACCTCTAAGCCGTAGTCCTTCAGGTGCAGGGTCTTGGCCCCGTGGCGGGTCACCATGTCGTAGCAGGCGTTGATTTCGTCTAGCCCGGTCATCTGACAGACGTGGACAGCCATAGACGCAACATCGAGCATGTTGCCCGTTCCAAGGCTATACCAGGGGTCTTGGATGCAGTCGTGACCCAGGCTGACGTTGAGGCCGCTCTGCCACAGCTCCTTGACCCGAGTGACGCCCCGCCGCTTGGGGTAGGTGTCGGTGCGTCCCTGCAGGGTGATGTTGATCAGCGGATTGGCAATGAAGTTGAGCTCGGTACGCTGCAAAAATCCCATCAGCTTAAAGGCATAGGCATTGTTGTAGGAGCCCATTGCGGTTGTGTGGCTGGCCGTTACCCGTGCCCCAGCTCCCGTGTGAATGGCGCATGCTGCTACCACCTCTAAAAAGCGGGACTGGTCGTCGTCAATCTCATCGCAGTGAATATCGATTAGGCGGTCGTAGCGCTCCGCCAGGTCAAAAATTCGATGGACCGATCTCACGCCGTCTTCGCGGGTGAGCTCATAGTGGGGAATGCCGCCCACTACGTCAGCCCCCAGCTTGAGAGCTTCCTCCATGCGAGCTTCGTTGTCCGGGTGGCTGTAGATGCCGTCTTGGGGAAAGGCGACCACCTGCAGGGTAATCCAGTCTTTTACGGCCTCGCGCACCTCCAGCAGAGCTTTGAGGGCAATCAGGTTGGCCTCGCTGACGTCGGCGTGGCTCCGTACAAACAGCACTCCTTGCTGGGCCTGCAGCTTGAGGGCCGCAATCGCCCGCGCCTTAACGTCCTTTAGGGTTAGGCTTTGTTTGCGATCGCGCCAAATGTCGATGCCCTCAAACAGAGTGCCGCTCTGGTTCCATCGGGGCTGCCCGGCGGTGAGCGCCGAGTCGAGGTGAATGTGAGACTCTACAAACGGTGGGCTGACCAGTTGACCCTCGAGATCAAGGGTCTGCCGGGCAGTGATGTTGAGGTGAGGGGCGATGGCGGCAATGCGATTGTGCTCAATGGCAATATCTACCAGCGGATCGTCAGCAGATTGATGCACTAAACGACATTGGCGCAGCAGCAGTGAGGCAGACTCAGTCATAAAACGATGTAGGCTCTAACTCTGGAAACGCTCTCTGGAAACAGTCTCTGGAAACGGTGAGCAGCTGAAGCTGTCAGGCTGTTTTGATTCTAGGCTAGCCAAAGTCTCAAAACTGCTATTTTCGTAGCAGCAGCGAGTCCAGAGCTTTGATGACAAAGCACCTACCCAAAAACAGCTGATCTATAGCAGCTGTTTGGGAAAAACGGCCGTTGAGATAGGTCAAACCGTAGCTAACAACTTTGGCTGAAATGGTTTGACAGTTGGTTTGGATGGGCCGCTCAAACAAGCCCGAAAGCGACTTTCAACTAGAAGGATTGCCTCAAAAAGGTTCCGGTACTGTAATAATTTCACAGTAAGAACAGCAGAAGAAATCCCTTCTGCGGTATCTTGAGAACACGCTAAAAGTACCTGTTTTTCTGCTGCGGAAATTCATAAAACGGCACAATTGAGCGTCAGCAGCGTCAAAGTAAAGGTCTATTCGGCAGGAGCGGCTTAGGCAGATACTCTGGAACATTAAGAGGACGTTTCGGTACGTTTCGTACCTTGCCTGAGCTTGACCTACGGCTCTCCTTCATTCTCAGAAAAACCGTCAGGATTATGCCCAATTCCCGGTTCAACCATCATCAGCGCATCCAGCACATCGTAGCTAGCTACAGTCTAAGCGGCGACGAATCGGACCTCTTTGAGGCTTACCTCATAGATTTGATGCAGGTTTTTCCGGCGCCGCTAATTGAGCTGGCAATTGTGGAAACCCTAGTGCAGCAGTGGCTGCGGGTGCCGCTATTGCGAGGCCCTGAATTTTTGAGAACGGCGCACGAGATGCTGACCGACTGGCAGGGCCAGGTCTTTCAAAGTCGGCTCACCCCCACCTACTTCGAGTTAATTACTGGACTCGATCCAGCTCCCATCTTTAAAGCATTAGAGACGCTGGTGCAGGGCTATGCCCAAGGCACCGACGCTATGACAGGAGGCGCATAGGGAGCCCTTTAGAGGCTGCGTAAAGATCCACCAGAGGGCATGGCCCTGGCAACAGCGCCCATTCCCACCACTGCAATGCCGTGGCGTCTCAGGGCGGCGGCGGCGGCTTGGGCGGTAGCGCCAGTCGTATAGATATCGTCTAGCAGCAGAACAGGACCAGTTGGCCGGGCAGTTTGAAAAGCTGGGCCGAGGGCAAAAGCGCCAGCGAGGTTGCGCTGCCGTGCCTGCGCCCCCAAACCATGCTGCGCCTGAGTTGCTCGTACTCGCACCAGTCCATCTGCCGCCAGCGACAGCCCGCTGAAGCGACAGAACCCACGAGCTAAGAGCTCCGCCTGGTTAAACCCGCGCTGCTGTTGTCTATCGGGGTGCAGGGGAATCGGCACGACAACGGGCTGAGCGCCGGGAGAAAAATTGGGCCTCCTGGACCGCAGCATCGCGCTCGAGTGCTGCTGCCAGCTGCGGCCCAGATGAATACCCAATGCCTGAGCTAGAGCAGGCTTGCGGCTGTATTTCAGCAGTGCTAGAGCTTGTCGCAGGGAGCCCTCATACTGGCCCCAGGCCAGCACAGGCAGCGGTGAGGATAGGTTTTGCAGCGGCTCTGGTAGGGAGGACTGCTCAAGCTGACGGCAGCAGCTGGGGCAAATTCCGCCGCTAGAAGCGCGATCGCACAGCGCACAGGTCGAGGTTAGAAAAAGAT
>DATNQE010000759.1:0-2115 GCA_036702895.1 Trichocoleus sp.
AATCAGGTCATAGAAATTCCAGGGCTGCAAACGCCCGAAGAGTTTAAAGCATTCTTGTACAGAATTATTGAGTCCGTCGAATATTTTCAGTCGTGCTGACCTACGACCGATCGCTAACCTTCTCCTCAATCGCCTCAATCAAGCCTTTCGCTTTCATCCATTTCAGCGCCTCACGTCGGCTGAGCGGTGCTAGGTTGTTCTTGGCAACAAATGCCTGCACAGCTTGGGGCCGGAGCTTGGAGTGCTCACGGAGCGCCCATCCGATTGCTTTTTGGATGAAAAACTCTTTTGACTCTGTATTCTCTAGAACGATTTCAAAGAGAAGCGGCTCGTCCGTCGTTTCAGCGTTGTACCCTAGCTGAAAGAGGAGTGCCGTTCGCCGCAGCCAGATATTGTCTGAGATGCGCCACGGGGCTAGAGCTTCGTCTCTGATTTCGGGATATCGAAGTAGAAGTGAGCCAACATTATGGCTAGCAATGGCATCTACCGTATCCCACCAGGATTTTGTAATGATGATATGTTCCAGTAGGGGCAGAACCTCAGGGGTTAAGTGCTTTTTCAATCTGCTTAGAAATGAAAGCGCAACGTACTGATATTCCCGTTCAGGCCAGGCCCAAAGCTCTCGCACCAGAAATTCGATTTGAACGGCATCAGGTAGGCCATAGGTTGAGACGAACTGCTTAAATAGGGCTTTTTGCTGAGGCGATTTAATGCCCAAAAAGGGAAACTGGTTTCGCATATACTGACTCATAGGGCCAGCATTTTCGGGGTTAGCCTGCTGCTCAAAGAGTTTCTTTAACGACTGAAGGTAGGCATTCATGCTGACTGACTTGGCTGCTTGAAGAGTATTTGAGCGGCCCCAAATTAGGCCAAGTAGCTACCGCGACTGGCGCAGCGATTAAAAGTTAAGGACAGGTGAGATAGCAGTGGCAGTCCGGTTTCTCAATCAGAGTTTCTACCAGAGAATTCAAGGCTACCGAGGCCAGAAGACCGCCGCCGAGGCTGCCTTGAACCGTGATGTAGGAGACAGGTGTTGCCATTAGCCGCCGCTTGGCTGCAGGCGCATGGCTAAATCCAATCGGCATGCCAATGACGAGGGCGGGTTCGATTTGCTGCTGCTCGATGAGTTGGCAGGCCGTGAGCAGTACTGAGGGGGCGTATCCAATGACCAGCACAGATCCTTTGGGGGTTTGCTGCAGCCGTTCTTGCCAGGAGTGATGACTCCAAAAGGCCTGTTCTGCTTCACTGGCTCCTGTAATGTGAGGGTCGTCAATTAGGGTTTCAATGGGGCATCCCAAATGGGCCAACCGAGTGTGATCAAGGGTGGCAGCGACAGCTGGCAAATCGGTAACGATAGAGCATCCGGCTTTTAGCGCTTCCCGTGCGGATGCAGCAGCACCGTGACTCAATCGCACAAAATTAATCAGACTGACATCGCCGCAGGCCAGCACCAGCTGGTGCATCAGGTGAACGGTGACCTCGGAGTAGTGAGATAAGTCGGGAAGCAGCCGCTGCAAGGATTCTTGAAACGCCTCTGGATGTGCGGTAGTTGCGGCATCCAGGTTTGACCAGAGCTGGTCGAGTTTGCCGAGTTCTTCCTGGGCATTGACGTCGAGCTGCTTGAGTTGGGCCAGCGCCTCGGCCTGGGTGCTCTGGCAATCGTGGTCGCGGCCCAACAATCCTTCCAACGCCGTCGCGGTCTGCCGCAGCCGGGTGATTTGCTGAATCACGGAGCGGTACTGCTGCTGTAGCTGAGTTATCAGCGTGGGATTGGCGGATTCTTCTGACTGGCTGTCTAAGAGCTGGCGAATGTGCGAGAGCTGAAACCCCTGCTGCTTGAGAGCAATCACGCGCTGGAGGCGCTGCACGTCTTGCTGGGTGTAGAGGCGGTAGTTGCCCTCGGAGCGCTGTACGGGCGGCAGCAGCCCCAGGGTGTGGTAATGCCTCACCATGCGAGGAGTGACGCCGCCAACGGCATCTGTAAGTTCTTTGATGGTTAAGTATGGAGCCTTCATCCCTCTAGCTTACTCAAAACATTGACATTGACACTAATGTCAATGTTTAGGGTGAGGAAGTATCTACTTCACGGTCTCAGTATGGTTTCTGCGAACCTAT
>DATNQE010000764.1:0-3114 GCA_036702895.1 Trichocoleus sp.
CCCCAATTTTTAGGCACCCTTGAGCAAATTCCGCCCAGCTACAGCGCTGTGCAGGTCGGCGGTCGGCGGCTCTACGATTTGGCGCGGCAGGGGACAGCGGTAGAAGCCCCTAAACGTCAGGTTGAGATCAAGCAGATCGAAGTGCTCGGCTGGCAGCTGGGAGAGTTTCCAGAACTGACGGTGGCGATCACCTGTGGTCCTGGCACCTACATTCGCTCCATTGCCCGTGATTTAGGCGCAGCGCTAGGGGTAGGCGGAACTTTGGCTAAGCTGTTGCGAACCCACAGCAGCGGCTTTGATCTGGCCAACAGCCTTTCCCTCGAAGCTCTCCAGGCCCAGGCCGAGGCTCAAACCCCAGCGCTACTGCCGCCTGATCAAGCATTGGCTCACTTACCCATCCTTGATCTCCCAGCAGAGCCCGCACGACGCTGGCGACAGGGGCAGAAAATTCCGACTACCGTACCCGAACCAGGGCCAAACAGCATCTATCGTATCTTCAGCAGCGGTCAGTTTCTGGGCATTGCTGAGATTCGAGCGGGCGAAGGCACCCTGCTAATTGCGCCCCAAATGGTCTACGAACCTCTAGGCTAACCTAGTTTGTAGCTCCGTTCACCATGAGGCTCTAGAGACAGGTACGGGCGGCAATGTCGGTAAATGTACCCGGAGCAGGAGTGAGCGTGACGGCAGCGCCGTTGTTATCAAAGGCCAGGCTGTTGAGGTTGCTAATCTGATAGACCAGGCTGGAGTTATTGTTGAACGTCAGGGCAGGAGCGCCTGTGCCGGTAATCCCTGTATTGTTGAAAACAACCGCGCAGGTTCGAGCCGAGTTGTTGGATGTGATTTCCAAATCTGGCCCAACGCTTGTGCCGAGCGTGTTTTGGCTGACCTCGACCAAAAGCACATCCGCGTTGCTGCTGTTGATGCTGATGCCAGGACCGCCGTTGCCGTCGATGACGTTGGCACCAATACCGAGGGAGTTAATTTCAGGCTTGGCAACAAACTCTTGGATTGAAGAGTTGCGGGAAACGCTTGTAATGCCAGCACCGCCGTTATTCACAATGCGGTTGCGATCGATGTTGAACTCCTGCTCAGCGGTTTCGTTGGCTTCGATGCGGATACCGGGACCCGCGTTGTTTGCGATCGCATTGCCTTGAATTTGCACTTCTTGAAATGCCGTCAGAGTTCCTCCCGGCGTACCGCTGACAACTTCTAGCCCGGCCGCTCCGTTGCCGCTCAGGGTTGCATTTTGAATGGCAACTTCCTGACTGCCCAATGCGTTGGCCTGAATCAGGACGCCCTGGGCAGCGTTGCCGCTGGCGCTGTTGGTTACTGCCGCGCCACCAGCGGTACCGATGCTGGTATTAACCGGGCTGCTGGGACCAATGGCAATCACCTGGTTGGGCAATTGAGCCGGCGCTGTACTGCCGGTGGCCGTCAGCTCTATGCCCACCCGATTGTTGTCGGCCCGGAAGCCCGCGAGGGTGATTTCGCTGCTGTTGAGGGTGGTACTGTTGCGAATTAAAATGCCCTGGCCAGAGGCCGGGCCGCTGCCTGCTGCCCCCGTCACCACGTTGTCAAACAGCACTACGCTGCCGCCGACATCATCGAGGAAAATGTCCCGTTCTGCCGGGTTGGTGACGGTGTTGTTGCGCAGCTCAACGTTGCGAATGTTGCTGCCGCCAATGGCATTTCCGGCGGCGTTTTCGATGCGAAAGCCCGCCAGCACCGTGCGATTTGCTAAAGCCCGAGTTGTTAAAGCAATAAAAACCCCATCCAATGAATGTGGTCAGGGCAAAATACTCTATGGGTCAGCTTCAATACCTGGAGAATAGTTATTTAATTGCTTGATTGAACTTGCGGATTTAGGCTTGTAGAGGAGGTGTTTGTGGATCTAATTCCTGGTTACTGTTTAATCGCAGATAAGAAATGATCACGTTATGGGAGGATTGCAGTGCCTTAATAATCTGCCAACAGTAGTTTTCGGAAAATTTCAGGAAAAATTACTTAGTTAACAAATCTATCCCTACGTGGTTTTTAGTCATTTTCACCCTTGAATGACTTACGTTCAGAGTGCCCAAAGTGCGCTAGATTATCTCAGTACTCAAGCGGTTTAGCTAATTTCTACTTGGCGCGAGTAAAACCTTGCTTCAGTGGTTAGATGGATCAGTTCGGTCACTATGAAGAGAAGACTTTTTAATCAGACAGTACTGCGATCGCTCTTTTTGAGCGTTGTCGGGAGCAGCATACTTGGCGTGCGTCCTAGGCAAGCGCAGGCAGGTACCGTTTTTCGCCAAGCCGAGGAGACAGGAGCGGCGACCGTTTACCGGGATCCAGCCTGTGGCTGCTGCCACCAATGGGTTGACTACCTAAAAGGCCAGGGATTTCAAGTTACTGACTATGTTCGAGAAGACATGGCTGCTGTGAAGCGGGAGTTAGGTGTACCTTCCAGCATGGAATCTTGCCACACCGCAGTAATCGATGGCTATGTGATCGAGGGGCACGTTCCTGCAGAAGATATTCGGCGCCTGCTTAGAGAACGTCCTGCGGCTGTGGGCATTGCGGTGCCGGGAATGCCGGTGGGCACACCGGGAATGGAGATGAGCGATCGCAAAGACAACTTCTCGGTTGTCCTGTTCACCCAGAACGGCCAAACCACCGATTTCAATCGCTATGAGTTCTAGCAGTGGTGTGTGTAGGCCAGCAGTAGATAGATCCAATGGCTGGAGACTTTGCTGCGAGGGCAGGCTTCCCAGCCATTTTCAACACAGGGCCTTTCAATCTTGACGCTTAGCTTCCAAGCCGCAACGTGTTGCCGTTCATCCAGTGGCGTTTAGAGTTGATTTGTACCTGCATCCATTGATTGCAGCCGCTGTCCCAGGCCTCTCCCACAATGGTTACTGGCGCATTCCTATCTAGAGTCAATACCGTTCGTGACTCAAAGCCAGCCCCATCGCGCACATTGGTATCGTCTCCGACCACAACCGCTGATCTGTACTGCTCAGGCTTTAGCGGCATTAGCTCCCCAATGTAGTAGCCCGCTGCCCAAGTAGCATTGGGGCACAGGTTGGCCACAGGCGTCTTAAAGGGGTCAGGGGCTTCGTCAGCGCCACCGCT
>DATNQE010000769.1:0-2418 GCA_036702895.1 Trichocoleus sp.
ACTTGCAACAAGCCCTAGCTATGAAGCCCACCGTCGATGTCCTCTGGTTAAACTCCAGCCCCAGCCTCCGGTGCCTCCACAGACCGCTGCTGCGGGAGCTGTCGTACCGCACCCAGATCGCTCAGTGGGACTATCACCAGAGCCTCGACGAACCCGCCAGCCTAGACCTGCCGCTTACCCTACTGCACGACTACCTGAAGGGGTTGGCGCATCCGGTGCATCTAGCTGGTCATGGGCTTAGCGGTGTGCTGGGGCTGCTCTACGCCCGGAAATATCCCAATCGCGTCAAGTCGCTGACGCTGCTGAGCGTTGGGCCGCACCCGGCAATCAGCTGGCAGACTCACTACTACATGAACCGGCGGCTGCTGTGTTGCGATCGCACCCTTGTTCTCTCCATCATGGTGTCCCACCTGTTTGGCGAGTCCGTGCGCCCGCTTGCCCGCGAGCTGGCCTGTCGCCTTCAGGCTGATCTAGACGAGTCGCCCTCGCCCCACTCCCTACTGTGGGACGGCGACATTCCCCCCGGCGAGTGCCCGGTACCGCTGCTGGTTTGCGGTAGCCAAGACGATACCGTTATTAGCTCCGATCTATTCACCCATTGGCAGCACTGGATGAACCCCTACCGGGGCGACCAGATTTGGCAGTGCCTAGAGGGCAGGCACTTCTTTCATTACTTTCAGGCCAAGGCTGTAAGCCGAGCGATGCTGAAATTTTGGCAACAGATTACGCCGTCTTTAGCACAGATGGCCGATGAGTCGGTGGGGGTGGTATAGGGTTTGGGGTTTAGGGTATAGGGTTCAGGGTGTGAGAGAAAGCCTGACACCTTGCACCCTTAAGAAGCAAGAGAACTCGAAATTCGCGCCTCAATCGACCCAGCGGCGCATCAGGTTAGCAACGCTTTTAGACAGCAAATCAAACTCGTCACTTTTGCCGCTTTGAGCAAACAGGCTCCGCCGCACCGTCTCTAGATCAAACAAAATCTCTCGCTTGGCAGCATCTCTAATTAGGCTCTGTATCCAGCCAACAGCTACCAGGCGCGCTCCATCGGTAACGGGATCTACTCGATGCAGCGTGGTTGAAGGGTAGAAGATGGCGCTTCCGGCAGCCAATTTGTAAGGCGTTTCGGCATCAGCGCTCTCCACTACCAACTCCCCGCCGCTGTACTCCTCGGGGGCGTTGAGAAAAATCGTAAACGACACATCTGAGCGAAGAAAGGCGCTGCCGCCCATCAAAGCATTATCGGTGTGGCGACCGTAGGTCATACCGGGGCCGTAGCGGCTAAACAAAAGGGAATGAACGGCTCTGGGGCGCACCGCAATTTGTACCAGCGGGTGACGGTCTAGAGCCGTTTGGATAATGCGATTAAGAACCTGGTAGCTGTCGTCTTTGCGCGAAATTTGCTCATTGTTCTTGACCAGCTTGGCGTGCCAACCTGCGGTGAGTTTGCCGTCGACAAATTGTGCCTGGCTCAGCTGGGCAGTCACTTGCTCTAGTTCTTCGGCAGTAAGCAGGTCGGGAATCTGAAAAATCATGGAGTGGGCAATAAAATGAGCCGCTGCACTACTATGACACCAAATCTGCTGGGCCAATTTTGACTGAATAAAAAAATCCGACTGGAGAACTCCAGTCGGACGGCAAGGAGCAACAAACTTGAACGCGCGGTTCTCCTGAGGTTAGCTCTGGAGCTCGATATTCGAGACCAAGCTGTTGACCTCTTCAGGAGTTTTGACGGGGGCAAGCGGGGGCTGCACTGTAGGCCAGGCTGTCTTCAGCTCTTGAAGGTTCGCTAAAACAGCAGCGTGAGCGTCGGGGTCGGTGCTGCTCATATCCGCCGCGATGGTTTGGTAAAGCTCTTCGGCGTAGAGTACAAAGCCTCTGGAGTCTTGATACTCAACGACTTCGACAATTTTGTCGTTTGCGATCGCAGCCTCATACTCTTCGGCGGCAGTCTTAAGGGTGCGGTTGATCACCGCCATGACAAACTCTGGAGATTCACGCTGATCGGCAGGGAGCGCTGCGATCGCGCCATCAATCGCCGCTTCTGATTCCTTAAACTGCTCCGACATCTGGCTACTGTCGGGAGCCGACTTGGCCAGGTCGTGCAGCTCGGTCAGGGTCGTCTTGAATTCGGGTACGTTGCGCTCTGCAAGCTGCGCCTCAATGCCGCCATAGATCTCTTCCACGGGGTGCCCGATATGGGGCTCAGCTTCTTCAACGTCGCCCGCTGCGATCAGCTCTTCGGCAACGTTGAGGTGGCCTTTCATCAACGCCAAAGAGGTCATGTAATCGACGTCGGGGTTGCCAGAAACGCCGCCCTCACCGCCTTCACCACCTTCACCGCCCTCACCGCCCTCACCGCCTTCACCACCATGGTCGGCTGCCGCGTGTTCAGGAGAAGCCGGCTCGCTGGCAACAGTG
>DATNQE010000791.1:0-8509 GCA_036702895.1 Trichocoleus sp.
TTCTCAGCAGAAGCTTCAGTACCAGCTCACCGTGGTGGATACGCAGCAGGATTGACTGCGCTAGAACTCCAAACATCAGGGCTGTTTCAGCAGCTCTAGCAGCTCAGCTTCGTTTAGCAAAGCGATGCCCAGGGTTTCGGCTTTGGTCAGTTTGGAGCCAGCGTCTGCGCCTGCCACCACGTAGTCAGTTTTTTTGCTGACTGACCCGGTGACTTTTCCGCCCGCCTGCTCAATCAGAGCCTGCGCTTCAGGGCGTGTCAAAGTGGGTAGAGCGCCGGTGAGCACAAACGTTTTACCGGCTAAAGGCTGAGGGGCCGACTGCTGCGCCAGTTCAGCCACATCTACTGCGAGCTGTAGCCCCGCAACCTGCAGCCGCTCGATCAGAGTGCGGTTGGCCGGTAGCTGAAACCAGCTGTGCACTGAGCGGGCGATTTCGGGGCCAATGCCGTAGACAGATGCGATCGCATCCGTATCTGCGGCTGCCAGCGCTTCTACTGTGGGAAAAGCCGCAACCAGGGTTTGAGCATTAACGCTGCCCACATGGCGGATGCCCAAGCCGTAGAGCACGCGAGACCAGGGGCGAGACTTTGAGTCGGCAATGGCGCTTACGAGCTTTTGGGCCAGCTGCTTGCCCATGCGCTCTAGGGGCAGCAGGTTGTTGATCTGGAGATCGTAGAGATCGGCGACCGAGTGTACCAGGCCCTGCTCCGCCAGCTGCTTCACCCATTTCTCCCCCAATCCTGCGATGTCGAGGGCATCACGACCGGCCCAGTGAAGAATGGCCCCCTGCACAATGGCGGGGCAGGAGCTGTTAATGCAGCGGGTGACAGCTTCTCCCTCGGGCTTCACTAGGGGCTGGCTGCATTCTGGGCAGCAGGCGGGCATTTGCGCAGCGGTGGCTTCCGCAGGCCGCAGCTCTGCTAACACCTGCACCACCTCAGGAATAATTTCTCCAGCCTTGCGAATAATGACCGTGTCGCCTAGGTAAATGCCCAGCTCGGCCATGCGGTCAGCGTTGTGTAGGGTGGCTCGAGAGACGGTCGTGCCTGCTACCTGCACCGGCCGCAGCTCTGCGACGGGAGTGACTGCTCCCGTGCGGCCCACCTGAAAGCTGACGGTCTCCAGTATGGTCGGCACTTCTTCAGCGGGATACTTCAGCGCCACCGCCCAGCGGGGAAACTTTTGGGTGAAGCCCAATTGCTGCTGTAGGTCAAAGGGATTGAGCTTAACGACAACCCCATCGGTCATGTAGGGCAAGCTCAGGCGTTCGGTGTCCCAGCGGCGATAGAAGGCGCCAACCTCCTCGGCACTGTGGCACAGCTCGCAGTTAGGGTTGACCTTGAACCCCATCTGCTTGAGCTGCTCTAGCGCCTGCCATTGAGCGCTGACGGCAAGCGGACCTGAGACTCCCTCCACCTGGGTCTCCTTCGGCTGTACCCCCGCTGACTGGGGAATCTGCAGGGTATAGGCGAAAAAATCGAGCTTGCGCTGAGCCACAATGCGGGAGTCAAGCTGGCGCAGAGTGCCCGCCGCCGCATTGCGGGGATTGGCAAAGCGAGGTTCACCGGCTGCTTCCCGCTCCTGGTTGATCTGCTCAAATACCTGCAGCGGCAGAAACGCCTCACCCCGCACCTCGACAATGGGAGGTGGATTCTCTAACGCCAGCCGTAGTGGGATCGAGCGAATGGTTTTGACGTTTTGGGTAATGTCTTCTCCCTCAGTGCCGTCGCCTCGGGTAGCTCCACGCACTAAAAGTCCGTTTTCATAGGTCAACGCCAGGGCTGAACCGTCAATTTTGAGCTCGGCAACATAGCCAACGCTGCCCGCATCAGGAGCTAGCCGCCGCCAGCGCTCCTCCCACGTTTGGAACTCCTTTAGATCAAAGGCGTTCTCCAAACTGTAGAGGGGAATATTGTGACGTACTGAGGTGAACTGAGTGGCCGGCTTTTCCCCGACTCGCTGCGTAGGGCTGTCGGCGGTGACTAAATCGGGATGGACCGTCTCGAGCTCCTGCAGCTCTCGATACAGCCGGTCGTAAACTTCATCCTCTAAAAAAGGATCGTCGAGGACGTAGTAGGCGTAGCTAGCTTTTTGCAGCTGCGATCGCAGCTCCTGTAGCCGTATTTCCACTGCCTGATCAGCGGGTTGCCCCGTCGAAGTCCCCATGGATTTGTCCGATTGCGCTGTGATTTCCAGTTCAGAGGTTTAGTGTAGCGCTCTTTTGAATTGGGATGGATTTCTGTAGAAGTGCGGAAAAGATACTTCTGATACAAAATGTTGGCGCAATTTTTCCAATCCTTAGAGAGACGAGTGCGTCAATTGTCATCTATCCAGGGAACTGCAATTGGTTGGTTTCTGCAGCTCGGTGCCGTTAGCGTTCAAAAGTAGCCCTAACTATCCAGTTCCTCTACCCCAAACTCGCCCGTATCAGTAGCTCTGTAAGCTGAGCCTATTCATGAGATGGGGCGACCAGATGGGTTAACAGATAGGCCGACTGAGCAGACGCACCGTCTTAGCTTCGCTCCAGGTTCATCCAGCTTCCTGGCTGCAGCTTGCCTGCAGTTTCTTGTTTCTAAGGGGCATTCTCTACCTAGCTCTGACCACCCTGACCCACCCAACCTCTAGCTTTAATCGGGAGCCTGTTTCATTATGAGCAATCGCAGAAGGCCATTCCACCTGTCACGCCGCCAGGTTGTCCGAGGGCTGCTAGCGACCACTGCCTTTGGGGTGACTGCCAAGTTTGGCACGAGCTGCGCCAGCCAGCCCGGCACTACAGCGACTGCAGGTGGCGCAGCAGGCAGTGGCGAAGACCTAGTTGTCGGGTTTATCTACGTTGGCCCTAAAGACGACTACGGCTACAACCAGGCTCATGCGGAGGGCGCTGCTGCTCTGGCCGCTAATGTACCGGGGGTTCGCATTGTAGAAGAGGCCAGCGTGCCAGAGACGACCGCCGTGGCAGAGACCATGCGCAACATGATTGAGATCGATGGGGCCAAAGTGCTCTTTCCAACCTCATTTGGCTATTTCGATCCCTACATTCTAGAGCTTGCCGAAGAGTTCCCCGACGTGCAGTTTTTCCATGCGGGCGGTCTATACCAAGACGGCATGCCCAACAACGTAGGCAGCTACTTTGGCTACATTGACGAAGCGCAGTACGTAGCGGGTGTGGTCGCTGGCAGCACCTCTAAGACTGGCAAACTCGGCTTCGTTGCGGCTAAGCCCATTCCCCAGGTGCTGCGCAACATCAACGCCTTCACCCTAGGAGCCAAATCAGTGCGGCCCGATGTGACAACTCAGGTCATCTTTACCGGCGATTGGGCACTGCCCGTGAAAGAAGCAGAGGCCACCAACAGCATGGCCGACCAAGGTATTGACGTGATCACCTGCCACGTTGACAGCCCCAAAGTGGTCATCGAAACGGCGGAAAAACGCGGTATCTTCTCCTCTGGCTACCACGCTAACCAGGCTGGCCTGGCGCCCAAGGGCTACCTGACCGGGGCCGAGTGGGACTGGTCGAGCATCTACACCTCTTTAGGGGAGCAGATTAAGGCGGGCAAAACCCTCATGAATGGCGATATTCCCAACATTCTACGGGGCGGCATTGCCGATAAGTTCTGTAAGCTCTCGCCCTATGGACCTGCAGTAAGCGATCAGGCTAAGAGCGCTGCGGACACCGCAGTTGCGGGCCTGGAGGACGGTAGCCTGGTGATTTACAAGGGGCCACTCAACTCCAACGACGGCAAGTCGATTCTGCCGTCGGGCAAAGATTACAAACAGACTGATATCGAACTGGAGAAAATGGACTACCTGATTGAGGGAGTCAAAGGCTCGCTCAGCAGCTAGTCAAGCCCGTAGGGGCGCAACCCTGCGCCCCTACGGGAAGCTAGTGTTTCCTAGCCGTGCTTTGTTCCCTGTGTACTTCTACTGTCTCCGCCCATGCTGGTATCCCAACCCTGGCGGCGCTCCCTAGAGGCCGTTGCTATTCCCATCGGCGCCATATTAGTGGCGCTGATGATCTTTGGTGTGTTTTGCGCGATCGCAGGGGCCAATCCCTTTGCGGTCTATGGCTCCATTTACAAAGCCGCCTTTGGCAGCTGGAGCGCGTGGCAAAATACGTTGATTCGCGCCGCGCCGCTGATGCTAACGGCGCTGTGTACCGCGCTGCCCGCTCGCCTAGGGCTGGTGATTATCGGCAATGAAGGCGCGTTAGTGATGGGTGGACTGGCCGCAATGGTGACGGGCTTGGCGGTCGGAACCGCACTGCCGCCGCTGCTGGTGCAGCTCTGTATGGCGCTGGGCGGCATTGTGGCGGGCGGGCTGTGGATTACCCTGGCGGGCGCCTTGCGCTACTACCGAGGCGTCAATGAGACCATTAGCAGCTTGCTGCTGAACTATATTGCGATCGCGTTTATGAACCACCTGGTGGAAGGTCCTATGCGCGATCCCAACTTCGTCACCAAGCCCTCTAGCTTCGAGCTAGCAAAGGTCAACTGGCTGGGCACCCTACCTGCGACGCGCATCCACTTTGGTCTGCTCTACGGGCTAATCGCCTGCATCATTGCCTACATCTTGATTCAGCGCACCACCTTTGGCTTTGCTGCCCGCACCGCTGGGGGCAATATTCGCGCGGCTCGTGTAGCCGGACTGCCCGTCGGCAAACTGACCCTGGCAATTTGTTTCCTGGCCGGCTCCTGCGCAGGGCTTGCGGGCATGGTCGAAATTGCCGCTGTCCAGAAGCGGATCAACGAATCAATCGTCTCCAGCTATGGATATGCCGGCATTTTGGTTGCCTTTGTCTCGCGTCATAACCCTCTAGCGACGGTGCTAGTAGCCGTCATGCTGGGCGGCATTTTGGCGAGCGGCGGCATTTTGCAGCGCTCCCATGGGCTACCCGATGCTACGGTGCTGGTGTTTCAAGGCATCGTTTTTCTCTGCGTTCTTTTCAGCGACTCCCTTTACGGCCGGCTGCCGGTCTTTCACGAGCAGACCGTGGTGGCTCCCAAGGGAACTGCGGCTGCCTAACCACTCCTCCTTGGCCTGTTCCCTTTTTGAACCTCTTCTTCCCTAACGTTTATGGCAACTGAAGCACTTGGCTGGTGGGGCGTACCTCTGGCGATTCTGGCGGGCACCTTGCGGGGCAGCGCTCCCTTTTTGTTCGTCAGCTTGGGGGAATGTCTGACTGAAAAGAGCGGCAAGATTAATCTGGGCCTAGAAGGCACCCTGCTCATGGGCGCAATGAGCGCCTACGGCGTTTCTTACCTGGCTCAGGGCATTGTGGGCCCTGGGCTGGCTCCTTGGGTAGGGGTATTAATGGCCGGAGTCGCCGGCATGGTCATGGGAGCTATTTTTGGCTGGCTGTCGCAGCAGCCCCGCGTTAACGATGTAGCCGTCGGCATCGCCATGATTATTTTTGGCAGCGGACTGGCCTTTTTCCTAGGCAAACCGTTTATTCAGCCCCAGGCCCCCCAGCTGTTTACTCTTAATTTAGGCGGCTGGAGCAGTGTGGCCCAGGTGCAGTCAGCCCTGCGGGTAAGCCCCCTATTTTTGCTGGGGGTAGCGGTGGTGCCTCTAATGAACTGGTTCTTTCGCTCTACCCGCTGGGGGCTTTACGTCCGCGCGGTAGGCGACAGCCCAGAGGCAGCACGGGCAATGGGCATCTCTATATTCAAAGTGCGGATGCTCAGCGTCATTGCTGGCAGCTTTTTGGCGGGTATCGGGGGAGCTTGTCTGTCCCTCTATTACCCCGGCGTATGGACAGAGCGGATTTCTAGCGGCCAGGGTTTGATGGCGGTGGCCCTGGTTATTTTTGCCCGGTGGAATCCGACTCAGTGCCTCTGGGCCTCCTTGCTGTTTGGCGGTGCCCAAGCCTTGGGGCCGGCCTTCCAGTCGGTAGGAATTGACTCCTACTATTACCTGTTCAATGCTGCGCCCTACATTCTGACGCTGGTGATTATGATTATTACCTGCTCGCCTAAGCGCACGCTCGCTGGAGCTCCAGGTGCTTTGGGTAAGGAAGAGAGTTGATGCTCACCTGCCTACGCCTGCTGGGCAGAATCGGTTGACTAGCAAGGTTGGACTAGCAAAAAGGGGAACTCCGGTATGGAGTTCCCCTTCGCTTTACCCTATGGGTGCTGCTCTCTTGAGGAGAACAGCTAGGCTCAATTAGCTAGCTAGATAGCCGTGCATGGAGCCTTTGCGGCGGCGCAGGTGCTTGAGGGCCTGCTGCTCTAACTGGCGAACGCGCTCCCGGCTGATATTCATCCGGTTGCCTACCTTGGCTAGAGACAGCTCGTTGCCGTCGTCTAGGCCGTAGCGCAGGGTAATTACTTCCTGCTGCTGCGGGGTCAGCTCAGAGAGCAGGGTACGCAAATCCTGCTTGAGCGACTCCTGAGCAGTGTAGGTCTCGGGGGAAATGCCCTCGTCCTCCAGCAGCTCCTGCAGCTCGGTATCCTGGTTGTCGCCGATGCGCACGTCCAGCGAAATGGGCTGCCGGGAGAGCACCAGAAACTCGCGGATCTGCTTGGGCTCTAGCTCTAGCTCTTCGCCAATCTCGTTAGCGGTGGGCGCTCGGCCCAGCTTCTGAGATAGCTCGCGCTGCACCCGCTTGATCTTGTTGAGCTTCTCGGTGATGTGAATAGGTAGGCGGATGGTGCGCGCCTGCTGTGCAATCGCACGGGTAATCGCCTGACGAATCCACCAGTATGCGTAGGTCGAGAACTTGTAGCCCTTAGTCGGGTCGAACTTCTCAACGCCCCGCTCCAGACCCAGGGTGCCTTCCTGGATCAAATCGAGAAACTCAAGGTTGCGCTTCTGATATTTCTTTGCGATCGCAACTACAAGCCGCAGGTTGGCCTCGATCATTTTGCGCTTGGCCCGCTGGCCTTGGCGGACCTGCTTCTTAATGTCCTCCACGCTGGTATGGGTTGCTTCGGCCCACTCTTCCTCAGAGGGCTCTCGACCTAGCTTGTCAGCGAGAGCTTCCTGAGCCTCAAGCAGCGCCATCATTTGCATGACCTGCTTACCCAGAACAATTTCCTGTTCGTGGGTCAACAAAGGCACCCGACCGATCTCGTGCAGATAGGTCCGCACTGCGTCGGCTGTGTAGAGGGGTTGACCTTTAGAGATGCGGGATTTGGTTTTAGGCATGGACTCACTGGCCTCCACTGACAATTCTGATAACGCCCCAAAAAACTGAAATAGGTGGGTCTGAAATAAGGTCGAGCCAGGCAGGTCACCCACGCCTGAAACAACCTTCGAAACGAACGGCTAATGCTGGTAGCTAAGGCTGATAAATCTGGATTTCCCAACCGAACAAGGACGAATCCGATCAGCCGCTGCGCTAAAAATCCTGAGGTAAGGATGGCAGAGCCTATCCCTAAAACTTCACGGGTTAAACCTCAAATCAGGAAACGCGGAAGGCAAACTACAGAACCAAAAACAAAACCGTTATGACTTTATTCTTTCTATACTATAGCAACCTCAAAGTTGCGTAAAGGGCTGCCTGTGTAGGCTGGTTAACTGGCCTCGCGCTTCTATAGGTGTCCATATAACCGCTGCGCCTCCCTGACTAAATGTTCCCTGCTGGCTTGCTGAAGGAGTGTCCCTGAACTGTGTCCCACGGTTTTCCAATCGGCGCCAAGCACTTCCTGAGGCAATCTCTTTACCTAACAGTTTTATTCTCCCGAATGCATCGGAAAAGCCTGTAGGGGAAGCCACCCCAGACAACCGAACAGGTGTCCTAAAGTTTGCCGAGGGCTGTATTGGCAGTGCTGCTCTAAACAGCCTGACCAGAGAATCTCCAGTCAGGTGTCAAGGGCATGGGTTAAACCAACCGCGCCTAGATGCCTAGCTAAAGCCGACTGAGATAGTGGCTAGATGCAACGAACACCCTGCTATGTATCCGTTGTGTCATAGTGCCACAGCCCTATGACGAAGCCATCGCAGGGGTGTGACGCTGTTATGACACATAGTGCTCATTGCTAAGCGCTACTACCTCCTTCAACTGGACAAGATGCTCTTCTCAAGGGGCACAATCTCCAACCTGCCTAAAGTAGGGGACAGCAGCAGCAGATACCCCCCCGACGAAAGAGTGTAAGGTCGAGGGATAGCTGTTACATTGCTTAACAACAGCTCGATAAGTTTAGTTAATTGGTCTTGCACCAGTTGATGCACCGACTTCCCGAGCTTTAGCCAAATGAGCTTTATAGAAAAGCTCGATGGGGCACAGCGTTTTTTCCAAAAGCGTTTGCTCCGCAGTCTAATAGACCTCAGGAGATGACACCATGACTAGCAATCCCAATCCCGAAACCGGATACGAAAATCAGTTCCAGCGTAAGTACGGCGAATTTGGCACCAAGTTTGAGTTCGGCTCCAACCCCAGCGCCGAGCTGTGGAACGGCCGTCTGGCTATGCTTGGCTTCCTCGGCGCTCTGCTGATCGAGGCAACCACCGGACAAGGCCTCTTCCACTGGCTGGGCCTGTTCTAAGACATAACCCATAATGTCATCAG
>DATNQE010000796.1:0-5839 GCA_036702895.1 Trichocoleus sp.
GTTCTGTTATGGTTCATTCTCGTGTCTTCTCTGCCCGCTCCCAGTGGCCTGCACTACAGTTTTTTGTTGGATGTGTTGGGCGAGGCTCTGTAATTGCGGGCTTGCTGGCGGTCTCTCTGCCGTTTGTAGCTCAGCGTCCTGCTGTGGCTAATGAGTTTGCTAACTGCGCCAGTGCCCTAGTGGATGCTGGAATTGAGCCATCGCTGGTCGCTAGCGCCTGCGGTGATGCGCTCCGCCCAGAGCAAGTGTCTGCCTGTGTGGAAGGTGTCATTGATGTCGCCGATGTGAGCGCGCTCGAAGCGCTCTCGGCCTGCAGCCGCGATCGCCGCCCCAAAGAAGTGGCCACCTGTGTTGCCGATATCCACAATGCCCTGACGGTGGATAGCTCCTCTGAAGTGTTGGAGAAGTGCCACCTCAGCGTGCTGCCAGAGCGCTATTCCGCCTGCGTGGTGGGCCTAGCTGATGGCGCTGGGCTAGCCCTCGATGAGTCCTTGGATCAGTGCATCAATGCTGGGTATCGCCCGGCAGATGTGGCGCCTAGCTTTGTGCCTGCTCTGTAACAGAAGAATTTCGTAGTCGGTAGGGGCGAAGCATGGGGCAGGTAGACCTTGGAAATCCCAAGGATTAACGCCCGCATGCTTCGCCCCTACTGTGTCTGTTTACCTGTCTGGTTACCGGGAGGCCTTGATCAGCAAAAAGATGCCTATCAACAGGCCCAGCAGGGTCGGTAGCCAGGCCGCTAAAAACGGCGACAGAAAGCCTACCTCTCCCATTGCGTTGGTGATGAAGGACAGCAGGTAGTAGCCAAAGATAATGACGATGCTGACGCCGAAGCTGGTGGCCCGGCTGGTGCGCTGCGGGCGCACGCCGATGGAGGCTCCGACCAGTCCAAACACGACGCAGACAAAGGGCAGCGCATACTTCTGCTGAATTCGCGTTTCCCAGCGGCGGATGCTGCGCTCATCACCGCTTTTGCGCACCAGATCCAGCTGACGGCTAGCCTCAGCGATGTTCATCTCGGTGTCGTTTTTGGTGCGCGACGCTAGATCGAGGGGCGTTCGCGGCAGCTTCAGCTCCTGATTGTCAAAGGTAACAATGTGGCGGAAGGAGCCGTCGGGCGACACGACATAGATGGTGCCGTTGTAGAAGTTCCAGGTGTTTTTGCCAAATTCCCAGGTGGCTGACTCGGCGCTGACAACCTGATTGAGCCCCTTTTGGGAAAAGTCCAAAATGGTGAGGCCGTACATGTTTTCGCCGTCAAACCTGCGGGCATAGAACAGGCGGCGCAGCTCCTGGGCACTGGCGTCGTCGGAGGCTGGCTGAAACTCCTGGTAGAAGATGTTGCGCTCTTGGAAAGGGGGCCGCTCAGAGTTGAGCGCCTGCTCTAGGGTGACGGCGGCTCGGTAGTTGGCTGCGGGCGTGATCATCTCGTTGAAGAGAAAGGTCATGCCCGTAACCAGCATACTGAGCACCACCGCCGGGGCCACAATGCGCCGCACGCTGACGCCGCAGCCCCGCAGAGCAACCAGCTCACTGTCGCTGGAGAGCCTGCTGTAGGTCATCATTGTGGACAGCAGAGTGGACATGGGAAAGGCCAGCACGATGAACTCTGGCAGCTTGAGCGCAAAGATTTGAATAGCCAGGGTGATCGAGAGCCCTGACTCGGTAACGCGGCGAATAAGCTCAAACAGCGCCCCGATAGAAATGCCGATGGAGGAAAAGGCGCCTACCCCAAAGAGAAACGGTAGGGTTAGCTCCCGAGCGATGTAGAAATCCATCAGGGAGATGTTGGGTAGCCCTGTCCAGCGCCGGAAATCTGGGAGTAGAGGCGTACTGGTTGCCATAGAAAAATACGCTAGGGGGATACGTCTAGACAGAGAAAATGCACGTTCGAGGATGGGTTGCCATCCTGGGGAGCGCTAGAGCTTGAAGTCTTTGCCCAGGTAGTGCTCTCGCACGAGCGGGTTGTTGTAGAGATCGTCAGCGCTGCCGGAGGCCAGAATTTGGCCCTCGCTCATGATGTAGGCCCGATCGATGATGCGCAGCGTCTCTCTAACATTGTGGTCGGTGATCAGAATGCCCATATTGCGATCGCGCAGCTGAGTGACGATCTCTTGAATTTCGGCAACCGCGATCGGGTCAACCCCAGCAAAGGGT
The DNA here is from genome assembly GCA_036702895.1 of Trichocoleus sp. Classification (GTDB taxonomy): domain Bacteria; phylum Cyanobacteriota; class Cyanobacteriia; order Phormidesmidales; family Phormidesmidaceae; genus JACVSF01. Next base: position 2,158 of record DATNQE010000796.1, read on the forward strand.
TCATCCAGAAAGAGAAATTTGGGGCCTTCGGTGCCCGATGCGATCGCGCGGGCCAGCTCAGTGCGGCGCCGCTCGCCGCCCGACACCTGAATTCCGAGGGTGTTGGCCACCCGCTCTAGGCGAAACTCCTTGAGCAGATTGCGCAGCCGGTCGTCAAACTCGTCTGGGGGCACCTTGGTCTGCTGCATTACGAGCAGAATGTTGTCTTTCACAGAGAGGTTGCGAAAGATACTGGGCTCCTGCGCCAAATACCCAATCCCCAAACGCGCCCGCTGGTGCATGGGCAGATCGGTAAGGTCGATTTGATCGAGGCAAACCCGACCCGTGTCGGGCCGCTCTAGCCCAGTTGCGATATAAAAAGTCGTTGTCTTGCCCGCCCCGTTTGGCCCCAGTAGGCCCACGACCTCTCCCTGGGCTACAGAAAGGCTCACCTGGTTAACTACCTGGCGTCTTCCATAGGTCTTCTGGACGGCTTCTAGAATGATTTTCAAGAGAACGGCTGGAGAACGGCTAATTTGAGGGCTGCGAGGAACTGGATCGGGCTGCTTACCTGGCATTGTAAACCAGGTACAGTGTGGACGGCTCTAACCGATCCAACCCAACCCCGTAGACTTCAACGGCCTGGGCTCCGAGATGGACTTTGAGTAGGATTCAGTGGCTCACTGGAGCCAGAATCAGCCCCTGGCCCTACAGGGCTCACCTGTAGAGAGGCTGGGGGTTCAGGCGCAGGCTGCACCAGCGTGGGGGCAGGCGCGCTGCTGGTGGAAGGGGGGCCTGCCTCCGACTCCGGCAGAATGTAGATCGTCTCCACCTGCTCGCTGGGCTGGGGTAGGGCTACAAATCGCTCTTCGTCTACTAGATAAGTGACTGTTTCGGCCCGCAGGCGATTGCCCTCCTGAAGCACAACTACATTGCCGCTTAGAACAATTCGCCGTTCATTGCTAAAGTACTGGGCTTGGGCCGATGTGGCGTAGATATCGCGGGCGGGATATTCGACCTGAACGTTGCCTCTAGCGGTAATGACGCCTGTGGCGGCGTTTGCCTCCTGCACATCAGCGCGCAGGGTAATAGTCCCGCCATTTTGCGCTTTGGCAGCCTGGGGAGGAAAGAGCCCTAAGCTGCCGCTGGCTCCAACGCCCAGCAGTAGGCCCAGAGTCAACAAAAGCGGGCGGTAGCGAAAACGGCGAGCCTGACGGGGAGACAAAGGGCTGCTCCAAAAAATACCAAAAGGGATATGTACTTTTGACGATACCAGGTTCGGAGTGTTTCAGCACGGTGGGAAAAACCCTGCTTAGGCAGCCTTAGATGAGGGCTCTAAACCAGCGACAGTGAGGACAAAACTCGCCAATATCAAGTTTTGTACAGGAGTCGTTCACTTTAGCTGCTTTGATCCATACTTTGGGCGTTTTCATCGGTCAATCGGGGTCTTAACTGCCTCAAAGTCACTCTTTAGCGGGTTTTTGCTTTTCAATCCGAACGGCATAATCCCAATGTTGTATTCAATACATCGTCCTTTAGGCCTTATACCTACCGGCCTAATACGTAACGGCCTATTCCCCAGCGCCCGATCCTCCAGAGAAAGCGTTGTCCAGCGAAATATAGAGGGCTGGCAGGGCAAAGTCGAGTTCTGCGATTTCGGTAGAGGATTCTAAGGGACCACTATCAGGGGTAACTACCGCTTGGGCCTGATCGGCCTGCGGTCGTTGATTTGCTGCTACCGCTGCCAGGACCGCGACCTGCTCAGGCCCTAGGGTTTGTAGCGCCGTGAGCCAGGCAAACCCACAATCTACTAGGCCAGCCACGTCGACCCCGAAGTGACTGGGCTCGTAGGGCTGTAGGCGTCTTAGCCCTTCGCCAAACAGCATGGCGGCTCCCTGCCAGTTGTGGTTACCCAGGTGATACAACGCCACCGCCAGCTGCAAGATTCCTTGATAAAAGGGTTTTTCTGAGGCTGGAGCCTCCATCCAGATGGCTTCTAAGGTGTCGTGACAGGCGTAGTATTCTCCCTGGTTAAACTGTTCAATTCCCTGCTGAAACAGATTCTCTGAAAGTGGATTGTGGCTGAGCTCAGTCATGGCGAACCCCAAATTGGCACAGGCGCTTAGGCCGATCCTAAATCAGAGGTGTTATTCTCCACTGTGTGAGATGAGGAGTGTAAATACTTATGGTCAGTTCTCCTGTTAGGTCAACAGGTCATGCTGGGGCTGCCCCTGACCCGGATAGATTGCAGGCACCCGGCGGGTTGGGATGGGGTGCACTCAAAGATTTACCTAGCACCTCCCTGTTTGGCACCGACGGTATTCGGGGCCGAGCGGGCGACTTGCTGAGCGCCCCGTTGGCAGTGCAGATTGGGTTTTGGGCAGGGCAGGTGTTGCGATCGCAATTCCCCCAGCTCGCCCCCGTCATTCTGGGGCAGGACTCCCGCAACTCTAGCCCTATGCTGGCGGCAGCGCTCTCTGCCGGTCTCACCTCTGCTGGCCTGGAAGTGTGGAACCTAGGCCTGTGCCCCACCGCAGCGGTAGCCTATCTGACCGAAGCCTGCGGCGCCTTGGGCGGCATTATGATTTCGGCCAGCCACAACCCGCCTGCCGACAACGGCATCAAGTTTTTTGGAGCCGACGGCACCAAGCTCAATAGCGCTCTGCAGGCGCAGATCGAAGACTCACTGCGCCACGGCGCCTCGCTGCCTGAGATGGCAACGCCGACCTGGGGCCAGTGCTACCCCCGCCCTGAGCTGGTGAACCGCTACCTGGCTTTTCTCCACGAGCCGCTGCATCCCGGCCCCGACCTGCGCGGCTTGAAGATTGTGCTGGACATGGCCTGGGGCTCTGCCGCCCGCATTGCTGAGGCCGCCTTTCAAGGTACCGGAGCTGAAGTAATTGGCCTGCACGGACTGCCCGATGGCGATCGCATCAACGTGAACTGCGGCTCGACCCACCTGGAGCCGCTTAAAGAAGCCGTGCGCGCCCACAGCGCCGATATTGGTTTTGCCTTTGATGGCGACGCTGACCGGGTGATCGCAGTAGATGCTCAAGGCCGCGTGGTCGATGGTGACTACATTCTCTACTTCTGGGGCAAACACCTGAACGAGTCCCAAAACTTGCCGGGCAGCACCATCATCTCGACGGTAATGGCCAACCTGGGCTTTGAGCGGGCCTGGAATCGCCTGGGCGGTGAGCTGGTGCGCACCAAGGTCGGTGATCAGTACGTCCATGCCGAGATGGTCGAGCGTGGCGCTAAGCTGGGCGGTGAGCAGTCGGGCCACATTCTGTGTCATCACTACAGCATGACCGGCGACGGCATTCTCACGGCGCTGCACCTGGCAGCCATGGTGCAGCAGCTGGGCGGATCGCTAGCGGCTTTAGTTGATCAAAGCTTTGAGACCTACCCTCAGCGCCTGCAAAACGTGCGGGTGGAGGACCGGGAGCGCCGCCTCAACTGGCAGAACTGTGACCCTGTGCAAAATGCGATCGCGGAGGCCGAGCAGGCCATGGGCGATCAGGGCCGAGTGCTGGTGCGCCCCTCCGGTACGGAGCCGGTGATTCGGGTCATGGTAGAAGCGGCCAGCCGCGAGCTGGTCGATACCTGGACGGACCACATCAGCGCGGTGGTGACGCGCCACCTGGCGGTTTAGCCTCGGCAGCCCCCAAGCTTATCGAACTGGTGAATAGAAAAAGAGGCG
>DATNQE010000809.1:0-3031 GCA_036702895.1 Trichocoleus sp.
GTGATGAAGGCTCCTCTCTACAACGCCTGAAAATTGACTTTGCTCCGGTTAAAGCGAATGCTCAAACACCTGCCAACGAAGTAATTGGTCAAATGGCTGCGGCCAACCGCTCCTATGCCCTGGTGGTTGACCAAGGACGGCTGCTGGGCGTGTTCACCTTTGGCCAGGTGGCCCGAGCCGCGGCGAGCGGGGTTGACTTAGCGGTGACGCTCGTAAAAGATTTGGCTGAGCCGATTCCGAATCAGGTTGTAAAACCCAATAGGCGGCTTCAGCGGCAGGCGCTTAAGCGCTTGAGTACAGCTGATTTGGGCTGCCTGCCAGTTATTAATCAGGCTCACCAGTGGGTCGGCATTCTGACCTCCCAAGGGCTCCATTGTGATGGTGCTAAGGGGGCGGGACGTCGGCCGAGGTCTTTAGCTGCTAGAAACCGGCGCCTGGGGAACCGCTTCCCTGATATAAGCTGCAGCTCAGGCGGACCGGACGGCGCGCTGCAGGAAATTCTCGATGGGATACCCTTGGGAATTGCCTATATCGATACTCAAGAGATTTATCGCTTTGCCAACCGTACGTATGCAGGATGGCTGGGCTGCGACCCACAGGCTCTGTTGGATCGCGAAGTCAAAATGGTGCTGGGGGAGCAGCTCTATGCCCTGGTGCGGCAGCACATAGCAACGGTGCTCGGCGGTCAGGCTGTGCGATTTGAGACGGCGCTGCGAAACCGCCTGCTCGATGGTTTGTTGGACAGCTCTTTGGAGAGCGCTCAGGGCAAGTTTCCCCAGGGTCGCACTGAAGACCTCCAGCTGAAGCAGATAGATTACATTCCCCAGCTGTCAGAAACGGGTGAGGTTCGGGGTTTTTATGTGCTGGTGCAGGATAGCTCGGCGCTGCAGCCGTCGGCGATGCTGCTGCGGGAGCAGGAGGAGCGGCTACGCATCGCTCTGGAGGGAGCCCGCATGGGCACCTGGGACTGGGATTTAACCAACGGGGCTATGGTCTGGTCTGAGGGGCAGGAACGGCTGTTTGGCTTGCCCCTAGGCAGCTTTGATGGTCGTTTTGAAACCTTTATGGATATGGTGCACCCGGAGGATTGCGATCGCACCCACCAGGGGCTGCAAACCGCCATCAAAACCTGCGATCGCTACGATCTGGAGTTCCGCATCATCCGAGCCGATGGGGCGTTGCGGTGGCTCTCTAGCCGGGGCAAAGTCTTCTCTCTGAGCAACCGACCCGTGCGGCTAGCCGGGGTCACTCTCGATATCACTGATCACAAGCGGGCCGAGGCTGAGCTGAAGCGCCAGGTCCAGCGGGAGCGCATCATCGGTGAGCTGGCGCAGCGCATTCGCCAGCTGCTCGATCTGGACAGCATTCTCAGTCAGACGGTTACCTCCGTACGCCAGTTCATCGAGGCTGATCGGGTGATCATCCTCCAGTGCGGGTCCGATCTCAGCGGGCAGGTCATTCAGGAGTCGCGCGATGAGCGCTATCCCTCCATGATGGAGTGGACTTTGCGCGACCCGTGGTCAGCCGATGAGAAGTACCTGACCTACTACCGGCAGGGCCGGGGACTCGCGGTAGACGACATCTACACCCAAAAGCTCAGGCCTGAGCAGCTTCAGTTTCTAGAGTTTTTTGACATCCGGGCTGAGATTGTCGTGCCCCTGCTGCACGATCAGCTGCTTTGGGGCCTGCTGGTCGTGCACCAGTGCGATCGCCCTCGCCGCTGGCAGACCGCCGATGTGCGACTGCTGCAAAATCTTTCAACTCAGGTGAGCATTGCCATTCAGCAGGCCAAGATGCACCATGACCTGACGGCGGCTAATGAGCAGCTGCGGCACATCGCCTACTTAGATGGGCTAACCCAAGTGGCGAACCGGCGGCGCTTTGAGCACTACCTCAATCAGGAGTGGCGGCGCCTGTCGCGGGACCAGGCCCCGCTAGCGCTGATTATGTGCGACATCGACTACTTCAAAAACTTTAATGACCTCTACGGCCATCAGGCCGGAGACAGCTGCCTGCGGCGGGTTGCCAAAGCTCTAAGCCGCAGCGTAAAACGCCCAGCTGACTTAGTAGCCCGCTACGGCGGTGAGGAGTTTGCGGTGATTTTACCAGGAACTGACCTGGCTGGGGCTGAGAAAGTCGCAGAGGAAATTTGTCTGGCTGTACGCAGCCGCCGCATCCCGCACCAGGGATCAGAAGTTGCCAAGTTTATCACCGTGAGCTTAGGGGTCGCCAGCTGTCTACCAGACCCCAGCTCCAATCCTGACCTCCTGGTGCGGCGAGCTGATGAAGCGCTCTATCAAGCGAAGCACCAAGGGCGCGATCGCGTTGAGCTAGCCAATTAGAGCTAGCCAATTAGTCTGGTTGTGCGGTTTTGGACGTTTCCGGCAGCACCCGCACCCGCACAAATTTGAGGCCGCTAACGCCCTGCAAAGGCTCAACAGTGCCCTGGTCAATCGCCGCCTCCACCCAGCCCTCCCGGTGTAGATAGCGCAGATACTGTTGGTACTCCTGCCACTCTTCCTCTGTGGAGTACACCACCGTCAACATGCCGGGCTGCGTGATGCGACGGCCCGTTTCGCTGTCACGGGCTTTATCAATGCGCTTTTTCACAATCTCGTAGCGGGTATCGCGAGTGCCGCGGACATCAAACAGCCGCTCTGTGCTCTCGTCGTGGTTAATATCCACGGTTGTCGCCTGTACCAGCACCAGGTGCGTAACCTCCAGTTTTGCATAGCCACAATTCTTGAGGCTAAAAGCGGCCCTAGCACAGGCACAAACGGCTCTCAGCTGCTCGTAGCGCAGGCTGCGCAGATGAAAGGCCGTAAAACCAGGATCAATGGAGCGACCTGCATAGATCATGTGGTCAATGCCGTCAGTGGCTTCCACGTCGCAGTAGTGGCGGGTAATGCCCTGAAGCATTTTCTGCCAGTGGTTCCAAGTGTCTCGCAGCAGTTGGTTAATGCGGTTAATCGTCTCGTCGTACCCGGCGCGGGCAGTATAAACGCAGCCATGCTCTGGGTTGAGAGCGTTG
>DATNQE010000817.1:0-2659 GCA_036702895.1 Trichocoleus sp.
CACGGCAAGCAAGGCGCGAGCTGAGTGCAAGTTGCGATCGCTTTTAGGGTCTGGTCTTGAGTCATTACGCCTTCCAAAGTAAATGCAGCTATTTCACTACCGCCGCCGCGATGGCGTGGAGAATTTTGGCGACGCGCTGAACCTGTGGCTGTGGCCGCAGATTTTGCCTGAAGCCTTTGGTGCTGGTGAGGAGGCTCTAGATTCAGGGCTGGTTCTTGTCGGTATCGGCACCCTACTGAACGACCGTTTGCCAGAGCGGTTGCCCAAAGCGCAGCGCGTCGTCGTTTTTAGTACCGGAGTTGGCTATGAAAAGCCGCTTCGGCGGCTGCCCGCCCACTGGCAAATTTACTGTGTGCGAGGCCCCCTCTCGGCGCAGTCCCTACGGCTGCCGATGAGCTCTGCCATTACAGATGGAGCGCTGCTGCTGCGGCGTTGCTTCCAGCCAAACTGGGTCAGGCCGGAAACTCAAATCAAAAAGTCTTCCTTTGCTTTCATGCCTCACATTCACCACGCGGTTTATGGCGGTGAGATGTGGCAGCAGATTTGTCAGGACTTGGGCTTTGGCTACATTGACCCCCGCTGGTCGGTAACCCAAGTGCTAAACGCCATTAGCCAAAGCGAAGTGCTGCTAGCAGAAGCGATGCACGGCGCGATCGCAGCCGATGCTCTGCGCGTTCCCTGGATTCCTGTACAGACCAGCCCCCGAATTTTGCCCTTCAAGTGGCGCGATTGGTGTGCCTCGGTGCAAGTGCCCTTTCGCCCCGCCCTGCTGCCGCCTTTAGTGCCGCCCTATCCGCCCTATGCCCAAGGGGCGCGCTCAGGACTCAGGGCAAGCCGCTACTGGCTAAGGTGCTACACCCAGGCTCCGGCATTGCCGCCGGATACCAGGGCAAATCACGCCAGGGCTGCTCAGCGGCTGCTGGCTATTTCTCGCACGTCTCCCATGCTGAGCCAGGATCGGCACCTGGCGGTGCTGGAGGAACGGCTAGAGGGTGCGATCGCACGGCTAAAGCAAGACATTTGGCAAGATACTTTTTAAGGCGTTAGAAATCTTGCCAGGCAATTTTTGAGGTTTCCAAAAAATTCCACAAAAGCCGCTAAGTAGCTCGCCATAAATAACTGGCCTACTGAGGAATTGTCATTGCGAGGCCCTTAGGCCGAAGCAATCCCTAAGGAGCCGCCGCTCCACGAGATTGCCGCGCTTCGCACCCTGCGGGAAGCAAGTTACGCAATGACATCTTACGTTTACTTATGAGGTGCTACTTATTTTGAGCCTTTAGGCTGAAAATTCAGCTAATTCAATGCTGAACACGTTAATTTTTACGTCCAGACCTCCAATGAGAAATGCTCTTGCAATAGAGCCCAGAGCCACCGCAGGCGAGGTGTCAATTGACTAACCCATAATAATTTTGTTTCCAGATAATTAAAATGGCGTTAAAAAGTTTCCACAAAAACATTTATGCTGCTTAACTCCAGATAGAGCAGGTCAGATACGCCAATCCCATAGGTTTATGACGATTAGAGGGCTTAAGCCCTCTAATCACGGTCAGTTAGAGCCGTAAACGGCTTGGGATTGCACGGTAGGCCTAGCCATTTAATGAGTTAAGCAATTCAAGTAATTTCGGGGGAGTGAATTGTGCTTGGCATTCCTGAAAAGCTCTACGAGCAAGCGTCTTCTTTAGGATTTATCTGCCAAACAGAATCTGATCAGCATTTTATTCGTCCTGCCAAGGGGCGAGGGAGCTGGTATTTAACCTATCAACATCGGTATTGGGTTCTGATTGTCAACAACGTGCCTCAAATGAACCTTCGCTATGAAGAAGTTCTTAAGTTTTTAGAGCATTTTGCAATGGGTAGGTCGTTTTCCTCTAGACCTCAATCTTCTGCTAAAACTATCGCTTAGCTGACTTTCGTAGGGCTGCCTGTTTCTTATGAATGAAGAAAAAAAAACAGCATTTCCGCTCAATTCTTTGCCTGAATATGAGCGGAAATTGCTTTGTTCTCTGGCCTTCTTCCTGGGCCGAGATCTTAGTGCTCAGGCAGTGGCCTGCCTGAGTATGTATCTGCGACAGTCAGAGCCCCGAATTTTGGGACAGCTCAACTACTACGCTCACAAGGCAACCAAAAAGACTGGGCAGCCCTATGATGCTTATGACCTGCTTGATTTGATTATTGAATCACCAGAAACGGCGGCTGAGCTGCTGCAGCTCACCGTCGTACATCCGCCCGGACAGCGAGATGTGTTTGAACCTGAGGGAAGATCTGAATAGAAATTTGCCTAAGCAGGCTGGGCGGGTTGGGCCACTTCGAGCAGCTTTTGGGCCGCTGCGGAGTCTACGGGCATCACCGAGAGCCGATTGCCCCGACGGACCACCCACAACTCATCTGGAGTGAACATCTGCTTGAGCTGGTCGAGGGTGATGCACTCTTTGTAGGTTTTTACATAGCCCATTTTCACCGTTTGCCAGCGGGGAGCGTCGGGGGCAGATTTGGGGTCATAATACTTGCTCTTGGGGTCAAACTGAGTTGGGTCGACCACGTCCGTCTCGACCACCTTCATCAGCCCCACAATGCCGGCGGGTTGGGTGTTGGAGTGGTAGAAAAAGGCTAAGTCCCCTACCTGCATAGCTCTGAGATAATTGCGGGCCTGGTAGTTGCG
>DATNQE010000023.1:0-2330 GCA_036702895.1 Trichocoleus sp.
TTCTCAGGGAGCCTTTACGTTTTGAGTTTGTCAGGCGTTAAATGGTTAGGAGCGATCACGCCGCTGGGTGGAGTAGCGCTGATTGCGGGATGGAGCTGCCTTGCGATCGCGGCCCTGAGCTGGAAATAACTATCACTAAGATGTCAATGAATTGCCTGCTTGAAATCACACTTTCGCCTTAGACAGCTCCTCCTTATGGCAGAGGTTAAACCTTGAATGAAGGCATCAGTAATAGCTCGTAATTTGCCGCATACTGCCTGTTTGCAAAGCAATGTTGCTGAAGCGGTGCTAAAGCTCAAGTATTCCTAAGATGAATAGTTGTTATTAGAAGTTTTAATTTAGGATGGGGCTAAGAGGGCAAGACAAATTAGCGCCCTAGGGGAGAAAACCGCGGATGGATAGGACTCTGTTGACCCTGCTGCTGCTGACCATCTTTCTGATTGGCACGATGGCCCCTTACGCCACACTAACTCTAGTGAGCATCGTCACCCTGTCTGTAGCAACCACTTGGGGATTTTGGGGCTTTTTTCAAGGTCTAGGGCGGAACCAGCCCGAGGTGCAACCCCAGCGCATTTGGGATTAATTCTTTGGCATAGAATCGCTGCGGGCTTCTAAACGGGTTGTCTGCTGCTATAGTTTCTGTCTCGACAAAACACAGCTTTTTTAACGATTTAACCAAATCATTTGAGTTAGGGCTTTGAACCTATGGGCTCGTCAAGCCGGAGTTTGATACAAACTCCGGCTTGATGCTTTAAGTGGTCCTAGGCAACGCCGACGCCGTTTGTCTCAAACCAAGTCAGCAGCTCTTGCCAAGCAGCTTGGGCAGCCTCTTCTCGGTAGGATGGCCGGTAGTCAGCGTGAAAGCCGTGGGGCGCGTCTGGGTAGACGACGATCCGAGAGGGACTGTCTGCTCCCAAAGCTTCTCGCATCTGCTCAACAGTGCTTACTGGAATGCCTTCATCGGCTTCTCCATACAAGCCCAGAACTGGCGCCTGCACCAGTGAGGCCACGTCTACCGGAAACTGGGGCTGCAGCGGGGTGCGATCGCCCACGAGTCGACCGTACCAGGCAACTCCGGCTTTTAGCTGAGGGCTATGGGCGGCGTATAGCCAAACAATGCGTCCTCCCCAGCAAAAGCCGGTAATTCCTAAGCGCTCGGTATCCCCTCCCTGACGGCTGGCCCAGAGGACGGTGGCATCCAAATCAGAGAGCACCTGGGTATCAGGAACCTTGGAAACCACTTCTCGAATAATGGTCTGGCTGTCTGCAAGCTTAGACACATCCCCCTGCCGAGCAAACAGCTCCGGCGCAATCGCCATGTAGCCCAGTCGGGCAAAGCGGCGGCAGATGTCCTGAATGTACTCATGAACGCCAAAGATTTCCTGCACCACCAGCACTACAGGGAAAGGACCATTCCCTGGGGGCATAGCGCGATAGGCGGGAATGAGACCATCTGCAACGGGAACTTCTACAGAGCCTGCAACCAGTCCTTCACTGCTGGTAGAAATTGTCTCTGCTGCAATCGGCAGGGCTGCCGTGGCAAACCCTGCGGCGAGCGTGGCAATTAAAAAGCTGCGCCGTCTTAGTCGGCCCAGCTGCTGGGGAAAACCTTCAGACATGGTTACGCAATCAGAATAACTACTAGCAGTCAAACCCGGCGATTCTCGCACTCCTATTGACCAACGACCTCCTACTCCAGAAGGATTTGACCTGTTTGAAGCGATTTAGAGCGGCGCAGATCCGGTGCTAGGTAGTTGCTGAAAGTACTCTGAGCGCAGTTGAGACATGAGGTAGAGCGACTCGTACCCCTGTTCAGTTTTCAGGCATTCCCGCAGACACCCCTCCAAAACAAACCCAGCCTGTTCGTAGAGCCGCTTAGCCCGCTGGTTGTGAACCTTGACATCTAGCCAAAGCCGATGGGCCTGACGTGTTTCAAAGGCAAACGCCTGGATCAGGCGCAGCGCAGTTCGTCCATAGCCCTGCCCCTTCTCGGTTACAACGAGGCGGCGCATTTCCAGGGAGCGATGGGGGCTAGTTAGCCCCTGCAAAATTAAGTAGCCAACGGGGCGAGCGTCTTGGGTCGTGTCTTCTGCGACTAGGAGAAAATGGGCCTCATCCTCGCTGTGAATGGCCTCTAGATGACGCTCCTGACTCCAGGGATGGATGTAGGGGCGATTGTCTAGATGGTTCTCTGCAGCTAAGACAAAGGCCAGATCTTGAGGTTGAGTGGGCTTGAGGGAAAGAGCCGGGGTCATAGCGGCTGGGGGTGTTGACGCCGGAGGGGCTAGAACGGAAAAGGCTTATAGGGAATCCACTGGGCCCAGAGCTTG
>DATNQE010000054.1:0-8145 GCA_036702895.1 Trichocoleus sp.
GTCATCGACTACCAGCACCTGCACCCCGTTAAGGGAAGAATCTCGCAGGGGTTGGGCCGTGAAGCTGCTTTGGACCGGATAGTTTTGGGAGGAGAGTAGAGGCAATCTCACCGTAAAAGTCGCCCCCTGACCCACGCCGGGGCTGTTAGCACAAATCTGGCCGTGGTGCTGCTCGACCAAGTGGCGCACAATGGCTAGGCCCAAGCCCAGCCCGCCGTGGTTGCGAGTGGTGGTGCTGTCAGCCTGGCGGAAACGTTCAAATACATAAGGCAAGAACTCAGGGCTAATGCCCACGCCGGTGTCGGTCACCCGAATTTCGGCCCAGCCCAAGGCATCTGCAGGCGCATCGGCTGCACCGGCTGACCCCATTGCCGCCTCGCCCAAATATCCATCGTGCTCACAGTCCGCCGCTTCATCAGGCCTAAGCCCGACAGCCTGGGCAGATATTGTGGTCAAGGACACCTCAACCCGCCCCCCTGCGGAGGTAAATTTGACAGCATTGGTCAGCAGGTTCCAGACTACCTGCTGCAGCCGAAAAGGATCCCCCAGAACTTGAGGACTGGGGTCACGGGGGAAGTTCGCGGCCAGGGTTACGCCCTTTTCCTCAGCCTGGGACTGAACAGTCTCTAAAGCCGCCAAAGCCACGACCGCCAGATCTACCGGCTGGCGCTCTAGCTGCAGCTTGCCGCGAATAATCTGCGACACATCTAGAATGTCTTCGATCAGCTTGGCCTGAGCATTGGCATTGCGCTCGATGATCTCTATCGCGTGGGAAATGGTAGCGGCATCGCACTCCCGACTGCTCACCAGACGGGCCCAGCCCAGAATTGCGTTCAGCGGAGTTCGCAGCTCGTGGGAGAGCACCGCAATAAACTCGTCCTTCATCCGGTTGGCGGCTTCGGCTTCCTGGCGGGCCGCCTGTTCGCGGATCATCTGAGCGTTAGCCGCCTCCGCCTGACGTCGCTCGGTAATCTCTTCTAGGGTGCCCACATAGCCGAGAAATTGGCCCTGGTCTGAAAGCATTCGGGCCGATCGAACGTGAACCCAACGCGGGGCATCATTCTCCGTATTGGAGTGGGAATGCAAGCGAAATTCGCGGGAGTATTCGGGCTGCCCTTGAAGGTAGGTTGACCAGCTTAGGGCAGCCTGCTCTTGATCTTCGGCACTGACGGCCTGCAGCCAATTTTGGCTGCTTTGGCGACCTTCGGCGAAGCCGCACAAAGTCTCGAAGCGGGGGTTGGTGTAGAGGCACTGACCGTCGGGGTCGGTCACAAAAATGCCCATGGGGGAACAGGTGCTGAGGGAGCGAAAGCGCTCCTCGCTCACCAGCAGCTCGGCATTAATCGCCTCTAGCTGGGTAGTCTTTTGGCGCAGCGCCTCGTTCTTTTTGAACAGCTCGATGAATACCGCCACCTTTGACTTCAAGATGTTGGGCGCAATCGGCTTGATCAAATAGTCCACTGCTCCCAGCGCATAGCCCCGAAACATAAAGGATTCGCTGGTACTGAAGGCAGTGAGAAAGATAATGGGGGTTTCTCGAGTCTTCTCCCGCTGGCGAATCAGGGTAGCAACTTCAAAGCCGTCCATGTCGGGCATCTGCACGTCGAGCAGAATGACGGCAAAGTCTTGCTTGAGCAGGTGCCGAAAGGCTTCTTCCCCAGAATAGGCTCTAACCAGATTCTCTCCCAGATCCCCCAGGATGGCTTCTAAAGCCAATAGGTTTTCTGGCTGGTCGTCCACCAGCAGAATGTTCACTTTCGGTTCGGACAGCATGAATTTACCTTCCTGCCGCACTACAGAGGTAAACCAGATGGGCCGCCAGGTTGGAGAGGGGCAGCACCCAGTCTACAGAAACAGCTGCGATCGCAGCTCTGGGCAGCACCGGACAGTCTGCGGTAGTAGGGTCTTGCACAATAGCGACCCCACCGCGCCGCTTGACCGCAACCAGACCCTGCACCCCGTCTTGGTTGGCCCCAGTCATCAGCACCGCAATTAGGCGCGAGCCGTAGGCATCCGCCGCTGACTCTAGCATGACATCAATGGAGGGACGGGCGTACGAAACAGGCTCATCAGTCGAGAGGGAAAAGAAACCGGGCTCCACAAGTAAATGGTAGTTGGCAGGAGCCATATAAACGTGTCCAGGAAGAATTTTGGCCTTATCTTCCACTTCGATTACAGGCAGAGGGGTGAACTGCTGTAGAAAGTTAGCCAAAGTGATGTCTGATTCCTTGTGCCGGTGCTGGACGATGGCAATTGCGGCTGAAAAGTCGTTCGGTAAATCTTTTAGCATATTCCGCAGGGCAGATAATCCCCCTAGGGAAGTACCCACCACCACCAGCTCAAAGGCCACTAGCTGCGCCTCCGGTAGATCTTCTCGGTGCGCACAAGAGTGTCGTAGGCGTCTTCGTATGCCGTGAACCGCAGCGTTTCCTGCTTGCCCAAACCGAGAATGCCAAACTTGCACAGGCTGTTGTAAAACAGCTCTTGCACATGGTTTTGCAGCGACTGGTTGAAATAGATTAAGACGTTGCGGCAGATGATGACGTTGAACTCGTTAAATGACCCATCTGTGACCAGGTTGTGCAGCCCAAAGACAACGTGCTCTCGCAGGGAGGGCCGCAAAATAGCGCTGCCGTGGCTGGCAGTGTAGTACTCCGAAAAGGAGCGGTTCCCCCCCGCCTTCAGGTACAGCTGGGTGTACTCCTGCATGTGGCTCAAGGGGTAGATGGCATTGCGGGCCGTTTGCAGCACCTGCTCGTTGGTGTCGGTAGCGTAGATGCGGCAGCGGGGGTAGATACCGGCCTCCTGCAGCAAAATCGCCATGGAGTACACCTCCTGCCCGGTTGAGCAACCGGCGTGCCAGATGCGGATGAAGGGATAGGTCCGCAGCAGCGGCACTACCTGTGCCCGAAAGGCCTGGTAGAAGCTGGGATCGCGGAACATGGCGGTGGTGTTGACCGTCAGCCCCAGCAGCAGGCGCTCGGCCCAGAGCCGATCCTGCTGCAGCTTGCTCTGCAGCTCGCTGACAGACTCTAGGCGTTCCGTTCGCAGAAAGTTGCGGATGCGGCGCTTTAGGGATGCGATCGCATAGTTACGGAAGTCGTAGCCGTACTGGCGATATAGGCTCTCCATTAGCCGCCGAACTTCAATGTCGTCTAGGGGGAGAGACGTTTCGGGGAGAACCATAGGGTTGGACTGGGGAAGCAGAGGGGGAGGGTTTAAGAGCGGGGTTTAGAGGTGGGACGACAGGTTGCTTGCAGGTTCAGGACAGTCCTTCGGGTTGAGCCCTTAACCTGTCTTGATGCAGAAATTGCAGTCTTGCCCCAAATGGCGTTGAGCTAAATTGGGGAAATACGGCCGGAAAATACAGAGAATCATTAAGGAATTAAGAAAATTCCTTACATTTATTGTGGTCTGAGTTGTAGCAGCCGACCTCTCTCTGAAAGCTAATTTCCCCGTAGCCAATCTACAGACTCTAGACGCGCTACCGCACCCTTGCACATGCTACCGATACAGCCAGAGCCTCAACAGAGAAAGCAACTGCTCTGTATTGACCGGCTTGGGAATATAGTCTGAAGCACCCGCTTCAATACACTTTTCCCGATCCCCCTGCATCGCTTTAGCCGTCAGGGTAATAATCGGCAGCGAGCGGAAGCGGTCCTGTTGGCGAATAGCCTGAGTGGTCTGGTACCCGTCCATCTCCGGCATCATCACGTCCATCAGAATAACGTCGACGTCCGGATGAGCCTGCAGCACTTCCAGTCCGGCCTGCCCGTTCTCAGCAAAGAGCACCTCCATCTCGTACTGCTCCAGCAGGGAGGTGAGGGCAAAAATATTGCGCACGTCGTCATCCACGATCAGCACCTTCTTGCCGGATAGGGTGGGGTCGCCCTGCTGCAGCCGTTCCATTAGCTGGCGCTTGGCTTGAGGCAGGCTAGACTGCACGCGGTGTAGAAACAGGGCCGTTTCATCCAGCAGCCGTTCGGGCGATCGCACATCCTTGACAATGATGGTCTCAGCCAACCGCCGCAGCCGGGTTTCCTCAGCCTCGGTCAGCTCCTTGCCGGTGTAAACCACAATCGGCAGGGTCGCTAGCGCCTCCTCCTGCTTGATCTGCTCAATCAGGTCAAAGCCACTCATGTCGGGCAAGCCCAGATCGAGCACCACGCAGTCGAAGGGCCGGGACCTGAGCAGCTCCAGGGCGGCGGCTCCGCTGCTGGCGGCAGTGCTGGCCACATCGCCACCACCGATCAGCTCAATGATGCTCTGAGCCTGCACCGGGTCGTCTTCGATCACCAGCAGGTGGCGCACCTGGCGCTCTACAAAGCGCTTGATTTCAGCCAGGGTGTCGGTTAGCACCTCTGGCGAAACGGGCTTTTGCACGTGGGCAATTGCCCCCATTTGAAACTCGCGGGGCTGCTGGTCGTCCACAGTGAGAACGTGAATCGGAATGTGTCGGGTCGTAGTGTCGCGCTTGAGCTGATCCAGCACCGACCAGCCCGGCATATCCGGCAGATGCAGATCGAGGGTAATGGCGTTGGGCAGGAACTGTTGGGCCAGGGCCAGACCCGCCTTCCCTTGAGTGGCAATCAACACCTTAAAGCCCTGCCGCCGGGCCATCTCCAGCAGAATCCGGGCGAAGTTAGCGTCGTCTTCAATCACCAGCAGCACCCGATCTCCCGGCTGCAGCTGAGCCCGGTCGTCAGCGATCTCTCCCGCTAACGGCGGCAGCGATGGTCGAAGACCGGACTCTAGAGGCCATTGCGCCAGCGGCTCGCCCTGAGACACGGCTGCGATCGCACCACCGTTAGGCGCCCGGGTAATTTGAGAAGCGGGGCCAGAGAAGCTGTGATCGGGGCCAAAGGTAATCGTTGCGCCAGAAGGGGTCATCCCAGAGGCAGCTCCAATCGCCCCCTCTATCTGCTCAGGCAGCACCAGGGTAAAGGTGCTGCCTTCCCCTGACTGGCTGACCAGCTCAATAGCGCCGCCCAGCAGGCGGGCCAGCTCCAGGCTGATAGACAGTCCCAGCCCGGTGCCGCCGTACTTGCGGCTGGTGGTGCCATCAGCCTGCTGAAACGCCTCAAAGATCACCTGCTGTTTGTCGGCAGCGATGCCGATGCCTGTGTCACTTACGGCAAAGGCCACCTGGTCTGCCTCGTGCCGCTGGATTCGCAGCACTACCTCCCCCTGCTCCGTAAACTTAATTGCGTTCGACAGCAGATTTTTAAGGATCTGCTGCAGCCGTTTAGGATCGGTGGAGACCGTTTCTGGCAGATCGGGCCCCAGCTCTACCGCAAACCCCAGGCCCTTGCTGTTTGCCAGCGGGCGGAAGGTGCGGTCCAAATCCCGCCTTAGGGCCGCCAGCGACACAGCCTCGACCGAAACCGACATAGTGCCCGACTCGATTTTAGCCAGATCGAGAATGTCGTTGATCAGCGACAGCAGATCGTTGCCCGCCGAATGGATAGTGCGGCTGTATTCCACCTGCTTCTCAGTCAGGTTACCGTCGCTGTTTTCGCTGAGCAGCTTGGCCAAAATCAGCAGGCTGTTGAGCGGCGTGCGCAGCTCGTGAGACATATTGGCCAAAAACTCAGACTTGTAGCGCGACGAGAGCGCCAGCTGGTGGGCCTGATCTTCGAGGGCCTGCCGGGCGCCTTCGATCTCGGCGTTCTTGCGCTCCACCTGCTGCTTTTGCGACTCCATCAGCTCGGCTTTTTCCTCTAGCTCCTCGTTGAGCTGCTGCAGCTCCTCGTTTGACTGCTGCAGCTCTTCCTGCTGCTGCTGCAACATCAGCTCCGACTCCTGCAGTGACTGGGTGCGCTCCTCTAGAAGCTGGTTGCTGTGCAGCAGCTCTTCCTGCTGGTGGCGCAGCTCATCAGTGAGGGTTTGCGACTCCTGCAGCAGCTCCTGGGTGCGACGGTAGGCCGCGATCGCATTCATCATCACGCCTACCAGGTCGCCGGCCTCATCCAGTAAAGCCAGATGCTGCGCGGTAAAGGGGGTAAACGAGGCCAGCTCCAGCACCCCGCGCACCTCCGATTCAAATATCAGCGGCACCACCACGATGTTGAGCGGCGGCGCTTCTCCCAGCCCAGAGCTAATGCGGGTGTAGTCGGAGGGCACGTTGGTAAGCAAAATCCGCTGCTTTTCCAGGGCGCACTGGCCCACCAGCCCCTCGCCCAGAGCAAACTGGTTAGCCAGGTGCTTGCGCTCGCGGTAGGCGTAACTGCCCAGCAGCTTCAGCAAGGGTGAATCGCCCTTGTCATCTAGGCTATAAAACACCCCCTGCTGGGCTCCCACCAGCGGAGCCAGATGGACTAGCACCTCTTGAGCCACCGATTCCAGGTCGCGCTGGCCCTGCAGCGACTGAGACAGATCGGCCAGACCCGACTTGAGCCAGCGCTGCTCTTCATTCTTTTGAATGGTCTCCCGCAGGTTGGCCACCATTTGATTAAACGTGCGGGTCAGCACGCCGGTTTCATCCTGAGCGTTGCTCTCGGGCAGCGTCACCGAGAGGTCGCCATCGGCGATTTGTTCGGCAGTGTCAGAGAGCAGGCGCAGGGGATGGGCAATATTGCGCGACAGCCACACCCCGACCAGCCCCAGCAGCAAAAACGAAACTGGAATGCCAAAGACAATGGTGTCGAGCGTTCTTTGGGCAGCAGCCTGAGCGCGCTGCGATCGCACCTGCAGCAGTTCGCGCTCCTCCTCCTCCATCTGCGCCAAGATGACGCGAATCTGCTGCATTAGCCGTCGCCCTTCATCGGTCAGGGTGAACGCTTGGGCCGCTTCAAACCCAGAGTTGCGGCGCAGCTCCACGCCCTGACGCAGCCGATCCAGCCGGGCCACGACCAGTGGCTCAATACCGCTAAACCGCTGCTGCTGAGTCGGGTTGTCGCTCACTAGACGCTCTAGCGCCTCCAGCTGCTGGTCAATGGCCGCTAGCGCATCCTGGTAGGGTTCTAAGTAGCGCTCCTGACCAGTGACAATGTAGCCGCGCTGCCCGGTTTCAGCATTGACAAGCGCCGTTTCTAGAGCATTGAGCTGGTCCAAAACCTGATAGGTATGGGCTTCCAGCTGAGAGTTGATAATCAGGTCTTTTGTCGTCCGATAAGCCCCGATGCCAATGATGCTCAAAAGCGCTAAACCCAGGGCAAAGCCACCGCCAATGCGGGAGCCGATCTTAAAGCGATTTAACATGGCAGATGGCTGCAGCAAGTAGCCGTATCAAATTAAGTGAGCGACGAAAATAGATAGAAGATGCTGGTTAGCCCAGTCCTCTATAAAAGCCGCCGTGCAGGCGAACCAACATCGGCATTGGCGTGTTGTAAACAAACGCTCTAGGCAAGGGAACGCAGCTTGCTTAGCGCTGCCAAACACAATAGCCTACTGCGCTTCAAAAAGAGCTGTCTTCCCTCCCAGGGCCCATATTTGACACAGCTTTTGGGCAAGTTGCAGCAAAACTAAAAACCTCTGGCAAGATGGCAGGTAGCGTTTGCGGGAGATAGCAGCATGGAGTGGTTTAACGAGCCGGCAGCCTGTTCTTTTGAAAACGGCCAGATCAGGGTCAAAACTTCACCCCAAACCGACTTCTGGCGCATTACCCACTACGGCTTTATCCGCGACAGCGGCCATTTTTACTTTGAGACCATCGATAGCGACTTCGATGTAGAGGTCACCATTCGGGGTCAGTACCAGGACCTCTACGACCAGGCGGGCCTGATGATTCGCGTTGACGAGAACCACTGGCTAAAAACGGGCATTGAGTATGTCGATGGGGTGCAAAACCTGAGTGCTGTCGTTACCCACACCCACTCTGATTGGTCCATGTCGCCGTTGCCCTCGCCGCCCGAGGCACTCCAGCTCCGCATTGAGCGCCGCCAGGAAGCCCTGCACCTGGCCTATCGCATCAGTGATGATGGCCCTTATGTGCCCTTCAGGATGACCTACATGCCTACGGATCAACCGCTGCAGGTGGGCATCATGTGTGCCTCACCGCAGGGCAACGGGTATGAGGTCGTTTTTGAGAATTACCAGCTCACGCCCCGGCCCAAAAGTATGTAAGGCGTCGGTGTCGCTTGAGAATAGCGCAGCAATAGGAAGGCAGGGATGCGATCGCACTTGAGCACCGACCTTCAGCCATCG
>DATNQE010000056.1:0-3111 GCA_036702895.1 Trichocoleus sp.
CACCTCACCCAATTTGCCAAGGCCCTGCCCCGACAGCTTTCCGGGGGGCAGGCACAGCGGGTTGCGATCGCACGCGCCCTGGTCACCCAGCCCGAAATTCTGCTGCTCGACGAACCCTTTAGCGCTTTGGATGCCTTTACCCGCGCCCAGATTCAAGACCACCTGCTGGAGATTTGGGGCTACGACCGCCCCACCCTGCTGCTGGTCACCCACGACGTGGAAGAGGCGCTGGTGCTGAGCGATCGCATCATCCTGCTGCATCCCAACCCGGGTCGGGTTCAGCTGGTGCTGCGAGTCGATCTGCCTCGACCCCGACGGCGCAGCAGCGCCCAGTTCCAGCAGCTTAAAGAACGATTGCTGGCAGGTCTGAATTTGGCTCTGTCGGCTCCGGCCCTGGTGTAATGGAGCCAACCCCTTCGAGTGAGAGTGCGTAACTGTGGTTATTTCTATTAATGGACAATCTGCGCTGAAATCGGCTGCCCCCTCCGGAGCAGCGGCTATAGCCGTTGCCCAGCAACTCGCAGCCGAGTTTGCCCAAACAGCAGCCGAGCGCGATCGACAAGGGGGCACGCCGAAGCAAGAACGCGATCGCATCCGCGCCAGCGGCCTGCTGCCGCTGATCATCCCCTCGGCCTACGGCGGCACCGGAGACACCTGGATCACCGTGGCCCAGGTCGTCCGCGAAATTGCCAAGGCCGATGCCTCCCTGGCCCACGTCTATTCCTATCACCACGTCGGGGTGATTTTTCCGCACCTTTTTGGCAGCGAGGCCCAGAAGCGCTTTTACTACAGCGAAACCGCCCGCGAAAACAAGTTCTGGGGCAATGCGGTCAATCCCCGCGACACGCGGCTGGTGCTCAGCCGCGAAGGCAACGGCTTTCGGCTCAACGGCACTAAGAGCTTTTGCTCAGGCTCCAAAGATTCCGATTTTCTACCAGTCACAGCGGTTACTGCCGACAAAGAAGGCTTCACGCTGATCGCGGTGCCTACCAGCCGAGGCGGTATCACTTTTCACGACGACTGGGACAATATCGGCCAGCGCCAGACCGACAGCGGCAGCATCACCCTTACCGACGTGGTGGTTTACCCCGAAGAAATTCTCACGCCTCAGCGGTCAGGGCATCCTTTCAACACCTTTCGCGCCTGCCTAACCCAGTTCAACCTGGCCAACATCTACGTCGGCATTGCCCAGGGAGCGCTAACTGCTGCCCGCGAGTACACCCAGACCCAAACCCGCCCCTGGCTTACCGCCGGAGTCGACAGCGCCTCTGAAGATCCCTACTTGCTGCACCGCTACGGTGAGCTTTGGGTCGCCTTGAGCGGTGCAGAGGCGCTGGTCGATAAAGCCGCCGTTCACGTGCAGGCCGCCTGGGAGCAGGAGTGGGCACTAAGCGAGCAGCAGCGGGGTGAAGTCGCAGTAAGCGTTGCGACGGCCAAGGTTGCGGCTACCCAAGCAGGGCTAGCCGTTGCCAACCAAATCTTCGACCTGATGGGAGCCCGTGCCACAGCTCGTAAATATGGCTTCGACCGCTACTGGCGCAACCTGCGCACTTTTACTCTGCACGACCCGGTTGACTACAAGCTGCGTGAGGTTGGCAACTGGGTGCTGAACCAGCAGTATCCTCAGCCAGGATTTTATTCATGAGGTCTAGTCACAAGGAGGTTTGCCGTGGATTTTTCTATCGGGTATGCACGATTTCGCAGCGCCTGGCCGACTGCCCGCACCCCGTCGATTAACGTCAGGGGATTTATGGATCTGGATCTAGACATTGTGGGAGCCTACGCTATCGGCCATCACGCCTTTGAAACTTTTCTAGCTGCGGTCCGGCAGTTTGAGCCGCTGCTGGTGGCCCAGCCCGACAAGCTCCGCCATAGCTGGGCCGAGATCAACGGCACCGAGTTTAAGGAGGTGTACTCCTGG
Organism: Trichocoleus sp.; assembly: GCA_036702895.1. Lineage (GTDB taxonomy): Bacteria > Cyanobacteriota > Cyanobacteriia > Phormidesmidales > Phormidesmidaceae > JACVSF01. Next base: position 1,922 of record DATNQE010000056.1, read on the forward strand.
CAGGTCGGAGCGCAGCCGATTACGCTGATTGAACTCTATAACGATTAAGGCTCCAGCTCTTTCCCGTCGCCGCGTCTGGGTCAGCTCAGAACTTGCTGCGCCTAAAGCTGCACCCCCGAGCGAGTTTTGCAACGGGCGTGGTGTTTAGCTATTTGCTCCAGTCTACTAATATGAAATCCGATTGGAAGCCCATAAATCCTAGCCCTCACCCTAGCCCTCACCCCAGGGAGAGGGAACCAGAAACAGGCTCTATAAGCCCCTCTCCCTCTGGGAGATGGGTTGGGGTGAGGGCCTCTAAACAGGCTCAATTCAGGGGATTTGATATAACCAGCAGCAGACCCCTAAGCGGAGCATTGATTGGCTTTAGCTCATCGAATCATGGAAAACCACAACCTGCTAATTTTGACGCTCTCTTCCGTAGCGAGTTTTGTCACTTTAATCAGTATTGCCTTCCTCAGCGGTCTTTAAGCCGCGCGTGCCGAGTCTTTTGCGTAGAAGCGAAAAGGGGTTTACGGCCTCACGTCTGTTTTCGCTTAGTACAACAGGGACTTGCTGTTCATGCTGAGGTTGAACCTCCTGCGCAGGAATAGCTAAAGCACCTGGGTTACGTCTTTACAGAGAACTGGTGCTGACAGCGCAGGCAGGTAATTCGGCCGTTTCGCCCCTGAGGCACCCCAAGCGGTACAGAGCAGCTTGGGCAGTGAACAGCAATTTTTCTATTTGAGGGGCCGGGGTAGTTAGCTGAGATAACAATGCGCGCACAGGCTTCAGCGTCTGATAGCGCATTGTGGTGATTCAGAGGAATGTCCAGATACTCGCAAACGTTAGGCAGCTTCGTCGGTCGAATGTTCCAAGTATCGCGGGCTAGCTTGACTGTGCACACAAAGGTTGGGCTGGGCTGGTTAATGCCGTGAGCCTCACAGCAGGCATGGAGAACACCGCGGTCGAAAGAGGCGTTATGCGCCGCAAAAAAATCGACCCCCTGCAGCATCGGCTCGATGGTCGGCCATAGCTCTGCGAAGCTGGGCTGCTCCGCTACATCCTGCCAGGAGATGCCGTGGATATGGGTGAATTCAATGTCCTGCCGAGGAGGGCGAATGAGGTAGTGAACCTTGTTGACGACCTTGCCTCCTTCGACCCGCACCAGCCCAACAGCACAGGCGCTGTCTTTGTAGCGATCGGCTGTTTCA
>DATNQE010000063.1:0-7243 GCA_036702895.1 Trichocoleus sp.
TCCTCGAAGTGTCCTTTGGCCCAGGAAAATCGACAGCGGCTAAATCAATATCGATAGGAAAGCTCCTCCCGTGGGAAGAGAGCTATCCCTGGACGAAATGTTGAGCGCCTATTACTTGGTCACGACTCCGATAGAGGCAGGAGTAACCGCCTCAAGGGGACTTGGAATAACTAGGGAATCATCCTCTGCAGAGGGGACAGCAGCTTTCCAAAATAGAACTGCGGGAACAGCACCCACCAGCAGGCCCAACAGGATAGGCACCCAGAAACCAGCGCCCAAGCTCATCACAGTGGCGAAGGCGAAGTTGCCTAGGTACACCGCCAAGGGCGTGTTCAACGATTCGCGAGTAAGGCGGTAGTCTTTAGAGCGGATCTGCCAGATTAGAGTTGCGACCGTCATGAAGACAATGCCCGTGCCCAACCAGCCGACAAAGTTTTGGTAGGGCATGCCAAAGAATGCTCCGGGCTGGTGCCAATACCAAAAAGGCATAGCGGTTTGACTCATAGCAGGATCTAGCACAAAGTCCCAGGACATCAGCAGGGTGGCTCCTAGGAAGATAGCGCCTGCTAGCTTGAGCGCCACATTCCCTGAGGATCGCAGCAGCCCGTTGCGGGCCAGCACGTAGGATGAGAAGCCGAGGTAGAACCAGGACAAGGGAATAGTAAACGGTACAAGGCCGCCAATTTTATAGCCGAGTCCGTTGAGGTAGCTGTAGTGGCCAAAAGGAAAACCGGTGCTGGTTCCCAGCAGCTCGCTGGCCAGAGAAATGCCAACTGCCGGAATCAGAAAACCCAGTAGGGCCGTCCAGCCAACGGTGCGATAGGCGTAAAGGGCGACGGTCAAAGTGCCCAGGAGGATGTAGACAACACCTCCCCCCGCCATGCTCCACTGAAACATCGTTTGTCCAGCGGGCAGATGGGCCAAAAACTCAGGATGGGGCATGACCCAAAGCAACCCGGCTAGACCAAAAGCCATAGAGGCAAGATGGCCAAATAGACAGACGCGCTCAATGGTCAAGAGATGTCTCATGGCATTCCCTAGGTGGTGTGCAGAGTGACGGCAAGAAGGAGGGTTCCAAAAAACCTTACTGTCGGTGGCGTAGTTTTCCACACTTATCTATGAAATCGTGCCGCAAATCCTAAGTTTTGTAAACGTGTAGAGCCAATTCCTTCTCTCTTTGGCTCGTTGTCAATTGCCCTCGAAAGGGAGGCAAAGTTCTATAGACTCTAAAGGAAGGCGCTAGGTGCCTGTCGTGTATTCAGGCGTGAGGAAACGCGGGAATGGCTGGTGTGATTGGGATTGTGCTGGGAGCTGCAGTCTTACTGGTAGGGGTCGGATGGCTGCTGCTGGAATGGCAATACCGCCAGCGCCGAGGAAATGATCTGGTATTTGGGGCCGGGGAATGGAACCTGGAAGTATATGAACCCACCCACTACCGCATCGTGGGGGAGCCGGAGCTGATCAACCGAACCCCTGCCTCGGAGATTATGGTGCCAGAGCTCACGGTCGAGACGACGTTGCTGTCAGGCACATCTTTAGAGGGCATCACGGTCAGAACTGAGGTGGTGCCTCGCCACGCTGATGCTGAAACCAGGTCAGATGGCTATTGGTTTGCCTACATTGTCAAGCTGAGGAAAACAACCCGGCTTGAGATCAGAGTCGATATTGAAGGACCTGATTTAAGAGCGCTCAAGGCTCTCTGGGTAAGAGTGCCCTACGTGACCTACGGACCCCAGGGACGTATTCCCAAGACGGGGCACGTTGTGGTGCCGCTGAAGTTCCCGCAGCCCGACGACAATTTGAGCTGGCGGCCCACCCCGTCGGCCCAGGTGCTGCCCGTGCCGACGCACCTGCTGACGCATTTGGACGATCCGGTATCGGTGGTCAAGCGGTATGTAGCGCCGCATGCCCAGCCCGGCGACATTGTGACTCTGGGAGAAACTCCGGTGGCAATCATGCAGGGCCGCTGGCGCCACCCTCAGGACATTCGTCCGGGCTGGGTAGCGCGTCGACTGTGCTATTACTTCTTGCCGACCTCTAGTCTGGCTACGGCCTGCGGCATGCAGACTCTGGTAGATGTTGTGGGGCCGTGGCGAGTGCTGTTTGCATTTTTGGGCGGCGCGATCGCAAAAGTATTGGGTAAACCGGGAATGTTTTACCAGCTTGCTGGAGAACAAGCCCGCCTAATAGACGATGTCACCGGAACGCTGCCGCCCTACGATCAATTCATTGTGCTAGGGCCTGCCAACCCGGAAGAAGTGGTGCAGCAGATTCGTCAGGCCACTGGCCTCGAGGCTGCTATCGTCGACGTCAACGATTTGAAAGCGGTTAAGATATTGGCAGCGACTCCCAGAGTAGATTCTCAGCTGTTGATCCAGGCCCTGAGAGACAACCCCGCCGGTAATGCCGATGAGCAGACCCCGCTGGTGCTGATCCGCCCCTCCTCGGCCTAGGTAGCGTTTTCGAGCAGAGCACTTTATCCCCAGCAGTTCCGCTATGGCTCCTATTGCCTCCCCCGGTCCTACCCTGACCCTGCGTGCACTCCAGTACCGCGATCTGGACACCATCAAGCAGTGGGGCCCAGACGTTCTGGATGCTGGCGATGCGATCGCAACCGAAAAGACGGTTGAAGCCATTGACCACCTCTGCCGCTGGTACGGGCCGCTCAAAGCTCTCAGCCTGCTGCCCAACCCGGTGCGCCTGCCGCTGACGGTTTTTGTCGCTGAGCACAGCGGCCAGCTGGTAGGGCTGATTCAGGTGTCTCCGTTTAACCGGGGCCGCAGTACCTGGCAGGTGGACCACATCGTGATCAATCGAGCGGCTCTGCCGGAGAAGCTCGCCCCTGGCTTCGTGGATGTCGGTTCGCGGCTGCTGCGCTACTGCTTCGACAAGGTTTGGGAGGCCCGCACCTGGATCATCGAGACTGACGTCAACAACACCTCGGCGCTGGCGCTCTACCGCTTCAACGGATTTCAGCCGCTGGCTCAGGTGACCTACTGGTCTTTGGCCCCAGAGCTGCTGCAAACTCTGACCGAGCGCGAGCCGGACCTGCCCAACCTGCTGCCGGTCAGCAACGCCGATGCCCAACTGCTCTACCAGCTAGATACGGCCTCCATGCCGCCGTTGGTCCGGCAGGTATTTGATCACCAAATTCAGGATTTTAAGAGCAAGCCCTTAACGGCTCTCTCCACCGCTGTGGAGCGCTGGCGTAAACATACCGAGATTGTCAGCGCCTACGTGTTTGAGCACCAGCGCAAGGCCGCCATTGGCTTTTTCAAGCTGACCATTGGGCGAGACGGGAAGCACCCTCACCAGGCCGATCTGATGGTGCACCCAGCCTATACCTGGCTTTATCCTGAAATGCTGGCTCAAATGGCTCGTATCCTGCAGCCGTTTCCGGACCAGCCCTTGCGGCTAGCCTCGCTGGACTATCAGCCTGAGCGGGAGGAGTATCTCACGCAGATCCAGGCGTCCCCAGAGGAGCATTCCCTGCTGATGTCGCGCTCGGTGTGGCACAAAGTTCGCGAAGCCAAACCTTTGGCCCTAGAGGGACTGCAGCTCTCAGACGTGCTCTCAGGACTCAAGCCGGTGGGTAAACCTGTGCCGGGCCGGATGTCGTCAGGGGGCATGTCTTGGTCGGCAGATCGCTGGCAGGCGCTGCTAAATTCCGAAACGCCAGCAATGCCCAACTGGAAGGGGGCAGATGGCACCGCCGCCCAGGACAGCAGCGCACCCATGCGGTTTGAGATGCCGCCAGAGGGAACCGACGGGGAGCCTGATCGGCCCGAAAACGGGGCCTCTCAGTCGGGCCAGTAGAAAGCGTGAACTACATTTCTGCCCTGGGTTTGGATGTTGGTAGAAAGCGCATTGGCGTGGCCGGATGCGATCGCACCGGCCTGATCGCATCCGGCATTACCACCTTGGAGGGTAAGACGTTCGATCAGGTGCTCATTGAGCTGCAGCGCTTGGTAACCGAGCGGCAAGTACAGGTGCTTGTGGTAGGGCTGCCTTACACCATGAATGGCGAACTGGGTTCCCAAGCTCGCCAGGTTAAAAAGTTTGCTCAGCGGCTCTCCAAATCGCTGGATCTGCCGGTGGAGTACATGGACGAGCGGTTAACCTCCTTTGAAGCAGAGCAGCTGCTGCTCACGGAGAATCGCTCCCCTTCGCGCAACAAAGGCATGATCGACCGTAAAGCAGCAGCCATTATCCTGCAACAATGGTTAGATAGGCGACGGGAGAAGCCCACTGTGGGCTATTCTTGGAAGGCACCCGACCCCGACTAGCCAACCTAGAAAACCCGCCGGGGGAACCTCTAGCTTAGGGAACCATTGAGGAGACGCCAGCATGGCTGATGACGATAATCTGCAATACGACGATGAGCCCACGGTGCTTCTAACCGACGACCAGGGGCTGACGCTACCCTGTGTGGTAGAGCAAACCTTTGACTTGGGTGAGCGTGAGTATCTGCTGCTGCTGCCGGTGGATGCCCCCATTGAAATCTTTGTCTGGCGCGCCGAAGAGGGCGATGAGGAAGAGATTTTGATGGATGTCGAGGACCATGAAGTCGAAGCCATCTTCGCTACCGCAAAGGCTGTCTTGGCAGAACAAAACCTCACGCTTCAGCGCACAGCCATTACGCTGACGGCTGCAGGCGAGCTGCCCGAGCCCGAGGACGACGACTGCTTGACCCTAGAGCTTGATGAGCAGAGCGCTGATGAAGAAGGCTCAACCGAAGAATTTCAAATCTTGGCTACATTTTTCTACCAGGATGAGGAGTATACCCTCTGCACACCCCTAGACCCGCTGCTGATTTTTGCGCGTCGCACAGCAGCTGGCGGTTTGGAGGTGGTTACTCCTGAGGAATTCCAGCAGATTCGGGCTACTCTCGAGGAAAAGCTGTTTGACATGCTTGAATAGGCAGAAAATCAGGCCTTATTATCAGTGGGGTCTGTAGCTGCTCACTCGCTTGGGAAAATGGCAAAAAAATCAACCTGGTCAAAAGGTCTTTTTTACCTCCTGCTGCTCCCGGCCGCGGTGGGCCTTGCCGCCTGGCAGGGATGGTCCTGGTGGAATTGGGCCAGTGCTCCGGTAGCGGCATCGACAGTTGGTAGCGTTAGCCAACCTGAGCAAGATGGGGCTGGCCCGAACGCTGTCGGCGAAGATGCCGCTGGATCGGGCTCGATTCAAACTATCCAGATTCAGATTCCGCCCGGAACGCCAGGGCAGCAGATTGGTTATGACCTGGAATCGGCAGGCTTAATTCGTTCGGCGCTGGCTTGGCGGCTCTGGTCTCGCTGGAAAGTGCTTCAGGACGGGGCGGGCGGATTTCAAGCAGGGACCTATGCCCTCTCCCCAACGGCTTCTCTGTCTGCGATCGCAAACACCATTTGGGAAGGGCAGATCGTCGAGACAGGGTTCACCATTCCTGAGGGCTGGAACCGCAGGCAAATGGCGCAGTACTTTGAGGCAGAAGGATTTTTCCCGGCTGCCGACTTTTTAGCTGCTACCGAAGCGGTGCCCAGGGATCGTTTCCCCTGGCTACCCGAATCAATTCCTCACTTGGAAGGCTTTCTCTACCCCGACACCTACCAAATGCCTGCTGCTTCGATCAGCGCAGAAGCAGTTGTGGATCAAATGCTGAGACGCTTTGAAGAGGCGATCCTGCCGGTCTACGAGCAGCAAGGGTCGAGTGGCCGCTCCCTACTGGAGTGGGTCACCCTGGCTAGCATTGTCGAGAGAGAAGCTGTGATTGCCGAAGAACGGCCTGTGATTGCGGGGGTATTTACTAACCGCCTGGAGCAGGGCATACCCCTGGGGGCCGATCCCACCGTGGAATACGGTTTGGGCATCGAGCAAACCCCAGAGCAGCCCCTAACCTACGCCCAGGTTGAAACGCCTAACCCCTACAACACCTACATCAATCCTGGCCTGCCTCCTACGCCAATCGCTAGCCCAGGTATTGCCAGCTTCGAAGCTAGCCTCAAGCCAGCGGATACGGACTACCTCTATTTTGTGGCGCGTTACGATGGCACCCACGTGTTTAGCCGCACGCTGGCAGAACACGAAGCGGCCCAAAACCAAATTCGAGATGAAATCGACGCTCAGGCGCCAGCGGCCAGACCCAATTAGCCCGACCTGAGCCCTCACCCTTTTCCGGCAATACCTGTGGGAGCACCGCGCGTCATGACTTGGGGAAAACTACTGCAACCAGACCTCATTCTGGGAGACACCGTTTTGGGGGTGACCCCGGAGCTGATTCAGCAGCGGGAGCTGAAAGGCGTTGTGCTGGATGTTGATGAAACCTTGGTGCCGCTGCGCTCTGCTGAAACGACCCCCGAAGTCTGCGCCTGGCTCAATCAGCTCAAATCTTTAGTAGACATCTGGCTGGTAAGCAACAACATTAACGAGCCTCGCATTCAGCGCATTGCCTCGTTTCTGGGGGTGCCCTATATCAGCGGCGCCGGTAAACCCTCACGGCGCAAGCTGCGTCAGGCGATTGCGGCTATGAACCTGGATCCTAACGAAATTGCCATGGTTGGCGATCGCTTGTTTACCGATGTTATTGCTGGCAACCGACTAGGCATGTTCACAATCCTGGTGGAGCCGATGCTGATTCCAGGCGAATCAGTGCGCGATCACCCAATTCGCACCTTCGAAGTTTGGATAACACAGCAGCTGGGAGTTTCCCTAACCTCCAGGCTCTAGAGTCTTCCCGTGAAGCAGTGCTCCTGAGTGCTGAAAAGCTCCCTTAACCCAGGTAATTTTCTCCCCTAATCGTTTATGGGATGTGCCAGAGCTACTGGGACATCTGTTGGGACGTCCGTAGTTGCTAAAGCTGCAGCGCAGTACGGTGATTTAAACAACTTCTGGCGCCTGAAGCAGGTCAACTTGGATTCTGGCTTGTTTCGCTTTGTTAAGCTGCGTTATCTAACAACATTTTTGTTCATCCAAATCTGTCTTCCGAAATATAAAGAAAACATTATGAACTCCTGCTCCCCCCGAGAAATTTGGGAATATGTTGACGGATATTCAATGGGATCGAATCGCATAAAGATCCTAGTTATATAAGTTCGGGCGAAACCCTTAGGCGTTTGCTTTCCACCCATAGGAAAGTGAGCGCCTAAAATTTTGCCCTCTAAAGCTGGGGTATGAGCGCCTTTTCTAGGCTGCTTGAGCTTCACACTAGAAGCAGCGGGGGAACCAGCGGTAGTATCATTTTCTAGGCGTTTACAGCCCAGTT
>DATNQE010000070.1:0-7220 GCA_036702895.1 Trichocoleus sp.
TACTGGGCGGTATCGACATTGGCAATGTAGTCCATCGCCCCTACAAAGACCAGCTCATAGCCACCCGGATCGCGGCTGCGGTAGGGAAAGCTGGCCAAATCCACGCCATTGGCGACCACATGGAGCTCTGCCGGATGACGCAGCGGCTCAAAAAAGCGGCGGTCTTCCTCAGTCGTGAGCACCAGGTCAGTAAACTTGCGGGCAAACCGGCGCTCGTAGCGGCGCATCAGCGGCACGCTAAGCTCATCGCGCAGCGGCTTTTCGGCGGTGCCTGTCTCCAGCTGGTTCAGCAGCGTGCCGTAGAAAGAGCTGTGAATGTCCACCACCACTTTGCGAACCCTATGCCGATGGTGGGGCTGCACAAATACTTCGTTAACGCTGTGCTCACAGGTAAGTGCCTCAGCCTTACCGGCAGCGACCCAGCGGTTAATCCAGTCCTGCATCGCTGGTAGGGCAACATAGGTCACGCTAGGGGGCCGTCCCAACGCCAAGAAACGAGCAAAGCGGCCAACTTTGCCCCTGAGCCCCGGCGTCAGGTCTTGCTCGGTCGGCCGGGGAAACACCTCCAGGTGGTCAACCCACTGCCGCAGCGCTGCTACGTCCTCATCGGTGACAGCGGCAGAGCGCTGGGTAACCAGAGTAATGCTGTGACGCTGGCTCAAGTGCTTCAGCAGGTTAAATGTCCGTATCGGCGTTCCGCCCAAGGTAGGCGGGTAGGGAAAGGTGGCCGAAATCATCAGAATGTTCATTTCAAGCGCCCTCCTTCAGCCAGTCAATCTGGCTGGCCTGTGGGGGCAGCTGGGCCTGCTGCTGCCCTCGTGTGCGAGCCTCAAAGCAGACCAAATCAAGCGGTGTTATTAGCCAATCGATGCTCGAACCCTTGCCTTTGGCCCACTGGAGCATCGTCAGCGGCAGCTCCTTGAGCAACCAGCGACCCAAGCGGTAACCCATCTCCTGGGTCGTCAGCTCTCGCGTCAGGCTAATGCCGTGCAGGTCATGCAGGTAGCGATTGGAGCAGCCGTAGCGGTACCACTGGCGGCGCAGCTCTTGAAGCGTGCTGCGGTGATGGTGCTGCACCACCGCCGTCTCGGCAAACGCGAGCTGCCAGCCGCCCTGACGCTGCAGACGCCAGCAAAAGTCGGCGTCGCCACCGCTGGTCAGGTAGGGGCGAAATAGCCCCACCTGTTGGAAGACCTCGGCGCGTACTGCCAAATTGGCCGTTTGGCCGTAGGGACAAAAGGGGTGGGCCAACGTGCTTTTTTGAGAAAGGGTCTGCTTGCGCTCGGCGTAGCGTTCTAGCCAGTTGCCGCCCGGAAAGGCTTCAACCTCACCAGCTACAGCCCCTACCTTGGGGTTAGCCAGTGGAGCCACCAGATGCTCCAGCCAGGTAGGAGAGGGGTAACAGTCAGCGTCGGTAAAGGCCAAGACCTCGCTAACGGCAGCGCGAATTCCGGTATTGCGGGCGGCATAGGAACTCTGCACTGCGGTTTGATTGAGAGCCTGCAGCGAACGGCCTTGAGCGGCGGCGGCGGCAGTGGCCTCCTGGAGCAGGGTGGGGGTGCGATCGCAGCTGCCATTGTCGACCAGCAGAAACTCTACCCGGTCAGACGGGTAGGTCTGAGCCAGCAGGCGCTCAATGAGCTCTGGCAAATCCCGCTCGCCGTTGTAGATCGGCACAACCACCGATACAGGGGGGTAAAACTCAGCCGGGTGAGGTTCGGCCGGGTTAGGTTCAGCCGAGTTAGGTTCAGACGGGGGGTTTGTCATGCCACACAGAACGTTAAACAGCTACAGGCCTTAACCCAAATGGCCTAACACAAAACAGAGTACCCTTGGGTGAGGTTATCTGTAGATTCAGATAGCCGGCACCCATACTTCTTTCCCTGACACTTCTTCTACAGATACTTCTGCAACCATGATGCTAAGGCAACGGCAAATACTGCGACTGCTGCTGGGCCTCGGTCTGGGGCTGGCCCTGGCCCTGCTGGTAGGCGCTTTGGCCGCACCTCAGCTGCGCTTCAGCCATCCCCTAACAGCCAATGCCGTGCCGCAGGAGCCGCTAACTCTGGAAGCCCATGAGAAAATCCCTGGGCCACCGCCTGACTATAGGACGATTGAGCTGCCCCAAAGCGTCGTTCACGTTGTCACCGTGGCCGACCCGCAGACCTATCCTGTCCGGGTAAGTCTGCCCGAGGACCTGGTGCCGCTGGAGGCGATGGCCCAGCGGCTGAACGCTCAAACGGCGCTCAACGCCGGTTTTTTTGATCCCAACAACGGTCTGACCACCTCCCACGTTGTTGTGGGCGGAGAATTGGCCGCCGACCCACGACAAAACCCGCGGCTGATGGGTAACCCCGACCTCACCGCCTACCTCGATCAGATCCTGAACCGATCTGAATTTCGCCGCTACGACTGTGCGGGCGTCGCTCGCTATGACATCACACTGCACAGCGCATCGGTACCGGCTGGCTGTCAGCTGGTCGATGCGGTTGGCGCTGGCCCCCAGCTGCTGCCCCAAGACAGCTCCTACGAAGAAGCCTTTATCGACTACGACGCCAGCGGCAGCATCAACCGTGATGCGTTGGGCAGTCGCTCCCGCAATGCCCGCTCGGCTGTGGGCATTAAGCCCAACGGCAGCGTGGTGCTGGTAATGACGGCCCAGCGCCCTGGCATTTCACCTTCCGGCATGAGCTTTGCCGATATGGTGGAGCTGCTGCAGGGGCTAGGGGTGGAAAAAGCGCTCAACCTTGATGGTGGCAGCTCGTCCTCTCTGGTTTACCAGGGGACAACCTACTATGGTCGCCTTGATCGAGATGGCAACTGGGTGCAGCGGCCCGTCAAGGCAATTCTATGGATTGCCAATCAGCGCTTGGCTGGGCAGTGAGATAGTACTAGCGGAGTTCTCCCTGCTCGCATAGCTGCAGGCGAATTCGTTTTAGGGTCGTCTCATCGGGAATTAAGGTTTCGCTGTAGCTGCGCTGCCACACCGAGAGTCCTGGCTGGTTTCGCTGTAGATTAATGCGCTTGGCGGCGGCGGCCTTAAATCCAGCAACAAAGGCGGTGAGCAGTCGGGGTTTAGCAGATGTAGACGAAATAACCGAAGTATGACCTGCCTCTTTCTTCAAAGCCGGCAGCAATACGATTCCTCGGATGTAGGTGGGCATTACAACCCACTGGTCTAGCTGAACATCTCGATGGCTACGAGCGGCGTTGAGCCATTCCTCCGAGACAATGTGTCCTATGGCGTTGAGCGCCATACGGCCGTCGATCACCTCACCAAAAAGGGATTCGTTTCGATGGGTCTGCAGCTTAATGACGTAGGGCTCAGCTTCCATAGGATTTAAGAGCGAAGCTGGGCCTGCAGCAATTAAGTGAGTTGAATGTGGCTGGATCACGGCCTGCCTCCTGACAACCCAAGGCACTGTACGCCCTTAGAGTGCCCAGATGAAAACGGGACACGACACCCAACCTGGATTTATTGGCTGCTAAAGTTTTTTCCGGGTTTTCTTTAGGAAAGCTAGCCTTTTCTTTAGGAAAGCTAGCCCATCCAGCGCCAGATTCTAATGGTTTTGTCGGCGCTAGCGCTGGCAATTAGACGACCTCTGGGATGCACCGCAACACTCAGCACAGAGTTAGTGTGGCCGCTGAGAATGTGCATCCGTTCCCCACTCTGACCATCCCAAACGCGAACAGTGCCGTCGCTACTGGCGCTGACGATTCTGCGGCTATCGGGTGCGATCGCAACCCCATTGACCTCCTGGGTGTGGTCACTCAAGGTCCGCAGCAGCGTTCCCAAACTCAGGCTCCATAGTCGTACAGTGCGATCCTTGCTGGCGCTGGCAATTAGCTTGTTGTCAGCGCTGACCACGACCTGGTTCACCGTGTTTAAATGGCCCGAGAGAACGCGTACCTGCTTGCCCGACTGCACGTCCCAAATTCGCACTTTGTTATCTAGACCGCCGCTGACCAGATTCCCCTCGTTGGGGCTAAAAGCGACCGATCGCACCATACCCGCCGAGCCGGTCAACGTTTTTAGCAGCGTGCCTTTGTCGAGCTTCCAAAGCTTAATCGTCATGTCCTCACTGCCGCTGGCCAGCAAAAAGCCGTTGACTCCAATAGCCACCGAGTTGACATCGCGCATATGGCCCTTGAGCGTGTGCAGCAGTGCCCCCTCCGACAGGTTCCAAATCTTGACGATATCGTCGTCGCCGCAGCTCGCTAGCACCTGGCCTCCAGAACCAATTTCTACCTCATTAACGCCGCGGGGGTGCCCGCCCAGGGTGTAGATAAGCTGACCCGTCTGCAGATTCCAGATTTTTAGAGTGTCATCCAGGCTGCCGCTGACTAGCGTTGCCACCTTGGGGTTAAACGCCACCGAGGTTACCCACGAGGTGTGTCCGATCAACTCCCGCACGCACTGCCATCCATTCGCGGCCCCACCCGATCCTGACATTGGGCTGCTGCGACGGGGGCCAGAAGGCGTGGGCGCTCCCCGGCTGGGATTGGGTTGGCTATTAGGCTGGCTAACTCTAGGAGTTGAGGTAGGGGGCTGACTGGGTCGAGCAGAGGGGACGCTAGGCCCCGAAGCGCTAGGGCCGGAGGCGCCAGGATTGGAGGGTGTCTGGCCTGAGGCTCTGGTACCTGACACTCTGGGGCCCGAGGCTTTGGGACTTGATACGCTAGGGCCTGAGGCTCTGGGCGGCGTGGTGACCGGTACCTGTGGTCCCATCTGCCCCAGCGGCAGGCTGCCAGCGCCTCTACTGCCGGGGGGGGACACCCAACCCGGTACCTCTCCTTCTAAGGAAGGCAGCCGCCGCAGGGCCACCATGACGTCGCCCGCGCTCTGGTAGCGCTCCCCCACCAGATCCTTGACCAGGCGGTCTAGCACTTTCCCCAGCTCAGGATGGCAGCTGCGCCCGATCTCCTGTAGCCGCTCTCGCCACATCCAGCGACCCTCCATAGGGCTGTAAAGACTCTCTGGCTTAGAGCCCGTGATCAGGTGCAGGCAAGTCGCTCCTAAGCTGTACAAATCACTGGATGGGTAAGCCTGACCGCTGCGCAGCTGCTCAATAGGCGCAAACCCTTCGGTGCCAATGCGCGTCCCCGGCTCATACAAAATCGTTTCAGAAAACTGCTTGGCCACCCCAAAGTCAATCAGCACCGGCTTGCCGTCTAGCTTGCGGCGAATGATATTGGTGGGCGTGATGTCGCGGTGGATCACGCCATGCTCATGGATAAACTGCAGCACCGGGAGGAGATCATGCATCAGTCCTCGGATGGCCGCTTCCGTGTAGGGACCGTTCCGCTGCACCTCTTGATATAGGGTGCGCCCCTCAATCATCTGCTGCACCAGGTAGAGGTACTGGTCATGTTCGAAGTACGCTAGCAGAGTCGGAATCTGGGGATGCTCCCCCAGTTCGTTGAGCCGCAGCGCCTCCTGCTCAAAGAGCTGGACGGCTTTATTAAAGGACTTGGTGCCCTGAGTTTGGGGCGCAAACTGCTTAACGACGCAATAAGTATTGAGGCGGTCGGTGTCGGTAGCCAAGTAGGTGCGGCCAAACCCACCGCGGCCAATAACTCTTATGGGGTGGTAGCGCCCTCGCAGCTGCTGGATGAGGGGCGTGCCACAGCTTTGACAAGTTTCGGCAGATGCAGGATTGGTCGGCTGAGCGCAGTTAGGATTCAGACAGCAGATCATCAGCTTGCGATGTCAGGACTAGCGGGAGTGCAGCATCAGGTGTGGTAAAGCAAAATCAAGCACTATCTGGTGAATAGATCTGCAGCAATGAGGGGCGCTACCATCCTTTGCAAAACCCTCTTAAGAGGCACTAAACACTCATTTTATTCAGTTTAGGGGAGAGAACCCGTAGTTATGCTGATCTAAGGGAACCTCTTCTAGGGCAAATAATCACCGTTAGCCCCAGCCTCGATCACATTTGTTGAGACCGCGATACCCTTACTGCCCTCGCCAAGTTCAGCTTTTCCGGCCAAACCTGATTGCAGCATTTCGTTACAAATCAGGCGACCCTACCCAATCGGTCAAAGCCTTAATGTAAGGTGATCATACAGTCGTAATCGAATTGAAACCCGCTTAGCATGACCCTGGCCCAGCCGCCCCATAAGAAAGCCAAAGCCCTGCGCTCCGGTGCTCGCCGTCCCGCCAAGGAGCTCTGTAGTGAATGTGGCCTTTGCGATACCTACTACATCCACTACGTCAAGGAAGCCTGTGCTTTTATCAACCAGCAGTTTCCTGAGCTAGAAACACAGACCCATGGGCGCAGCCGCGACCTGGAGCAGGAAAACGACTGGTATTTTGGGGTGCATCAGGACATGATGGCAGCCCGGAAGACCCAGCCCATTGCCGGAGCCCAGTGGACAGGCATCGTCAGCAGCATTGCTATTGAGATGCTGAACCGGGGACTGGTAGAAGGGGTCGTTTGCGTTCAGAACACTGAGGAAGACCGCTTCCAGCCTAAACCTGTGCTGGCCAAAACTCCGGAAGACATCTTAGCCGCCAGAGTTAACAAGCCTACCCTCTCTCCCAACCTATCGGTGCTGGAGCTGGTGGAGCAGTCAGGCCTCAAGCGCCTGCTCGTCATTGGGGTAGGGTGTCAGATTCAGGCTCTGCGAGCGGTAGAGCAGCGCCTGGGCCTAGAAAAGCTCTACGTGCTGGGTACACCCTGCGTGGACAATGTGAACCGAGCCGGGCTGCAAAAGTTTTTGGAAACCACCAGCCGCTCCCCCGAAACGGTGGTGCATTACGAGTTCATGCAGGACTTCCGGGTGCACTTTAAGCATGAGGACGGCTCTACCGAAATGGTGCCGTTCTTCGGGCTTAAGACCAATCAGCTGAAGGACGTGTTTGCGCCCTCCTGTATGAGCTGTTTCGACTACGTGAACGGCTTGGCCGACCTGGTGGTGGGCTATATGGGTGCTCCCTTCGGCTGGCAGTGGATCGTGGTGCGCAACGACCGGGGCCAGGAAATGTTGGACTTGGTGCAGGACCAGATCGAGACCCAGCCGGTGATGTCCCAGGGCGATCGCAAACCTGCGGTGCAGCAAAGCATTCCCGCCTACGACAAAGGAGTCACCCTACCCATGTGGGCGGCTAAGCTGATGGGCGTTGTGATTGAGCGCATCGGTCCCAAGGGGCTAGAATATGCCCGCTTCTCCATCGACTCCCACTTCACCCGCAACTTCCTGTACCTCAAACGCAACTA
>DATNQE010000081.1:0-4800 GCA_036702895.1 Trichocoleus sp.
CAAATTCGCCAGGCGGTAAACCTGCCGCTGCTGTGCAAGGAGTTCATCATCTACCCTTACCAGATGTATTTGGCTCGGCTTAAAGGGGCAGATGCCGTGCTTCTAATTGCGGCGGTGCTGTCGGATAAGGACCTGCGCTACTTCGTGCAGATTGCTAAAGCCCTAGGTATGGCCGCTTTAGTCGAAGTTCACACCCTAGCAGAGCTAGATCGGGTGCTAGCTGTCGAGGACATCTCTCTGATCGGCATCAATAACCGCAACCTGGCCGATTTTGTCACAACCTTGGAGACGACCTGCCAGCTCATTGCCGCTCGCCAGGCTCTACTAGAGCAGCGGCAGGCTTTGGTGGTGAGTGAGTCGGGCATTCACACTCCGGCAGACCTGCAGACGGTAACGGCGGCTGGGGCCAGCGCTGTGCTAGTTGGTGAATCTTTGATGAAGCAACCCGATCCGGGACAGGCAATTGTTGACCTGTTTACTTAGTCATATCCCCAATTAGCGTAATCTACGGGTAGCGTTCTCAAATCGGTGCGATGGTCGTTGGCGAAGCTGCTTCAAAAGAGCTAGGTTGACCCTGACCTATGTCAATACGTTCCCCCCGGCGTTCCTTCCAGGTATTTTTCCTTTAAAGGCTGGTTAACTTGTATGGTGGATCCGGCTTATCAAGTTCCGCTCCCTTCTCACATCCACTACGAACTTCTTCTCCAGCTCCTAGAACGGCAGACGATGGCGGCTGCGTACCAGAACCCGGTGCTGCGTGAGCAGGTTCAGGAATTGATCATTACACTGCGCAAAGCGCTCTCCCAGCAGCGCCAGCTCGAAGAAATGTGCGAACAGTCCAAGATCCCGTTGGAGTATCACTGGTCGCTCAATGACCTGCCCAAAAAGGCTAGGGCTACCGATAGTTAACCCCAGAAAACCGGTAGCGGCAGCTATCCGCTGAGGGTGTTGGCTTGAGAGGTGATGGGCTCTTCTCCAGTCGGGGTTTCTACCACGACACCCAGTCTTAATCCCAGTGTCCTGACCCATAAAAATAAAGCCGCTGTCTCTAGAAATAACTAGCAGACAGCGGCTTTTAATTGACAAGAACGCTTAGAAAGGGCCAAAAGACCTAGCTGTGACCGCCGCTAACAACGCTTAGCAGCAGCGGTAGGTTTGTCCACAGCAGGTAGGCAAAGGTTGCTCCACCAATACCGCCGATGAGGAAGCTGCCAGCGAATTCGCTCCAGCCCTCTTCGGTTTCTAGGCTAGCGGGAGGCGTGAACGGAGTGGTTGTCTGGGTCACTGTCTTGTTGACGCCAGCGCCGGAATAGATCGACAGACCAGCCGTCAAGATCACAATTAGACCAGCCGCCGACAGCAGCCCAGCTAAACCAGGGATATCAGAATCCCGCAGGGGTCCTAGATAGGTAAAGGGGCCAAACAGGAAGTAGCCGTGGGCCATCCCGATCTCCAGGCCACGCCGCTGGGGCGAGATGCCGGACCGATAAGCAGGTAGATTCCCGATGAAAGCTTTGGTGAAGCCAGACGAGTTAATCGGGGTCTCTAGGTCGCCAATTTGTGGATCGTTGGCAGCCGCTCTGATGGGATCGTCTGATGGCCTTACAGGTGAAGTATTTACCACCATAAAAATGGGTTCTCCAACTCAAACAACATTCACAGCAAAGAATCAAAAACCCATCGTGAATGGGTGATTGATTTGAGTCTTGGAAGGATATTAAAGGGCGTTATCAAATAACGCCTCTGTCCACTGGGCTCCTAACAGAAACCCTTATGGGTGAAAGAGCAAATCAGGGAAGAAGCGATTGAATTCGATCAGGGCACTGGTAAGTACCAGCAAAGTGACAGTAGCGAGTACAGGAGCGGTAGATAGGTACCGCTGAAGACCACTATTCATAGATTTGTTTTCTCCTTGGCGCAGTGATAATGAGTGTCAAGGCTTAGCAGGCGTCAAAGTTTAGCGAGGAGAAACGGTAATCTCGTTTTCCTTAGCGAACATTTCACCAGTGGTGATGTCTCTGAACGCGCCCAGAGGCCAAGCAACTGCTCCCGCTACGCACTTAAGCGCTAGGGGAACATCGATAACAACTTCTTTCTCTTCGGGGCTCTTAGCGGCACGCACAGCCATGATGTAGGACCGGCCAGCCCAACCGATAAAGCCAGCAATATACAGAAAGAGAATGCTGGGAATAATAAATTCACCCGCGTGGGAAAGGTCACCACTGAC
Source organism: Trichocoleus sp. (assembly GCA_036702895.1). Taxonomy (GTDB): domain Bacteria; phylum Cyanobacteriota; class Cyanobacteriia; order Phormidesmidales; family Phormidesmidaceae; genus JACVSF01. Next base: position 2,228 of record DATNQE010000081.1, read on the forward strand.
AACCAGGTGGGGCAGCCCGTCTTGTCCGCATAGGACGTTGGATCTGCCATACGTCTCAAAACGAGCTTTGGCGGCTTCGGTTTTGGCTCCCGCAGCCCGCTTTTGGAAAGCAGCGTTTTCGCCACAGGGGGTCAATGTGGAGACGTTGTCCCCAGCCAAGCCAGCCGAGGCTGGAGCGGCGAAGCCAAACCAGAGGAAAGTGACCAGTACTACAGCAAACAACCGTCGCATAAACTGTTTCCTTTTGTTACAGAGAAACCAGGCGTTTTTGGAATAAAACGTTAAGTTTTTTGAACAGGAATTCACCCAACTTAGGCGCAATCATACCCCGCGGCGGAAACCCCGTAAAGCTAAGATGGATGGGGTGTTTACATCTCTACAAACTCTTATACAAACTGTTTGAGCATGGCCACGATTCTTGCTTTGGAGACCAGTTGTGACGAGACAGCCGTGGCGGTGGTGAGCGATCGCACGGTCCTCAGCAGCGTGGTGGCCTCTCAGATTGAAATTCATCAGCGCTACGGCGGCATTGTGCCCGAGGTCGCCTCGCGGGAGCATGTTTTAACGATTGGCGATGCGATCGCAGCGGCCCTAGAGCAGTCCAACCTGGACTGGCGCGATATCGACGGCGTGGCTGCGACCTGTGCACCTGGGCTAGTGGGGGCTCTCATGGTGGGTCTGACTGCGGGTAAGACTCTGGCAATGGTGCATGACAAGCCGTTTGTGGGTGTACACCATCTGGAGGGCCACATCTATGCGTCTTATTTAGCAGATCCTGATTTGCAGCCGCCCTACCTGTGCCTGCTGGTGTCAGGCGGCCATACGAGTTTGATTTACGTAAAGGACTGCGGCCAGTACGAGGTGCTGGGTCAGACTCGCGACGACGCAGCAGGCGAAGCCTTTGACAAGGTCGCTCGGCTGCTCAATCTGGGGTATCCAGGTGGCCCCGTGATTGACCGTCTGGCTAAAGAAGGCAACCCCAAGGCGTTTCCCCTACCCGAGGGCAATATCTCTCGACCTGAGGGCGGCTTTCATCCCTATGACTCCAGCTTTAGCGGCCTCAAAACAGCCGTGCTGCGGCTGGTGGAGCGGCTGCGGGCAGAAGGCGTTGACCCGCTCCCGGTAGCTGACATTGCCGCTAGCTTTCAGGAGACAGTCGCGAGAGGCCTGACCCGGCGGGCGATTACCTGCGCTTTAGATTTTGGCCTGCCTGCGATCGCAGTGGGCGGCGGCGTGGCGGCCAACAGCGGCCTGCGGCAGCACCTCCAGGCAGCCGCTCAGGAGAAGGGCCTGAAGGTCATGTTTCCGCCCCTCAAGCTCTGCACAGACAATGCCGCCATGATCGGCTGTGCGGCTGCGGATCATCTCAATCGCGGCCATCGGTCGCCCTTTACGGTAGGGGTGCAGTCGCGGATGGCAGTGACGCGGGTGATGGAGCTGTATGAGGGGTAGGGGGTGCAGGGTTTAGGTACAGGGTGCAGGGTTTGAGGGAGCAGGGTGGGATGGGGAGGGTGAGGATTGACGGTAAGGCTCTTCTCCGCCCCAATGGTCCTTCGCCCCCATGATCTCCGTCCCGATGCTTTACCCTTTATCTGCTTTTATCACTTCAGAGTTTTCCCTCATCAATAGCCCGCCGGACTATTGGTATGAGGGGCGCTGTCCTTATACAGGGCAAGTTCTGAGGCTGCCGAGGACGGGGTTAGCGTGTGCGATCGCGCATTCCCTCATGGCCCAACTCAGCCAGACGCCAGAGTTTAATCAGGAGGGCAAGATGTACGGGGTCTTGCTGGTGCAAACGCCAGCGGGGCAGCTAGGCGTGCTGAAGGCGTTTTCGGGGTTGCTGGCAGGGCAGAGCCTAGTAGAGGGCTGGGTGCCGCCGATTCCTGGGCGGGAGCGAGTAGCTTTGCAAGAAGCACAGACGCTGGCGGCGCTTGATCGAATTAAGCAGCAGCTTTTAGATTTGCGGCAAATGCCAGAGCGGCAGCTGCTTCAGGCACAGTTGCAGGCGTTTTCGCAGCAGCTGGCGGAGCTGAATGAAATCCACCGGCAGCGCAAGCAGGCGCGCCAGGTTCAGCGGCAAAAGCTAGCCGATGTGCAGGGCGAGGCGTTAGCGGTTGCCCTGGAGACCCTAGACGACCAGAGTCGGCGGGATGGCCTGGAGCGGCGGCGGTTGAAGCAAAGGCGAGATGATGTGCTGGGGCCGCTAAGGGATGCGATCGCACAGGCCGATGCCCAAATCCTCGCCTTAAAGCGTCAGCGTCAGGGGCTATCCCGGCAGCTTCAGGAGCAGATGCACCAGACCTACTGCCTCACCAATTTTGCGGGGGAGTCTCAAACCCTAAATATTTTGGGGCGGGGAAGTGGCTTGCCCACCGGCACAGGCGACTGCTGTGCTCCCAAACTGCTGCAGTATGCGGCGGTCCAAGGGCTCACTCCACTGGCAATGGCCGAATTCTGGTGGGGACCTGCCCGGGGAGACAAAGCGCCAGGGCAATTTTATGGAGCCTGCGAGGAGCGCTGCCAGCCAATTATGGGGTTTTTGCTGGCTGGCTTGCCGGCTTCAGATGCTGATA
>DATNQE010000102.1:0-3905 GCA_036702895.1 Trichocoleus sp.
GACTGGCTTCAGAATCTTTGAATCCGCTGGAGAAGTGTGGATTCAGAATGGTAGGGGCTTGCCAGTACAGCAGTTTCAGCGTGTCTTTGGCGGGGGCGTTGGTGGAGGAGCCAGCCTGGGTATCTGCTGGAGTTTGATTGGCGGCAGGTTTGCATCCGGTGAGGAGAAGCAGACAAAGGGATACAGACAGGAGGGAAGACCGCATAGTCGGGATGCCAAAATCTTGCGAGGGCTAACAAATTGAGACAACCCTATCAGGTTTAGGCGCTCTGGCAAGTCATTCGATTACAGTTTGGGCCGCTGCTTAGTTCTAAGTGCCTATTTACCAATGCAGAAGCGGCTAAAGATTTCGTCGAGTACCGACTCCGTGACTTCGTCTCCGGTAATTTCGCCGAGGGTGTAAATAGCGGTGCGTAGATCAATTGTCCAAAAATCAAGGGGGAGTTGGTTGGCGATGGTTTCCTGAACCTGTTCGAGAGCGGCCTGAGTACGGGTGAGGGCAGCGGATTGCCGTTGGTTAATGGCGAGGTCGAGGTTTGCAGCCGAGAGATTATCGGCCTGGATGGTCTTGAGGATGATTTGTTCTAACGCCTCAATCCCCTGATGCTGGGCAGCGGCAGTGTAGACCACAGGCAGGGCAGGGTCGGGCAAGACCGGAAGTGAGCCGATATCGACGAGATCTACTTTATTCACCACCAGAATGAGGGGACGGTGCCGCACAGTGTCGTAGAGCTTTTGATCACTGGCGGTCCACCCAGCAGCGGCATCCAGGGTAAGCAAAACCAAGTCGGCAGATTGGGCAGCCTGGTGCGATCGCAAAATCCCCATCTGCTCTACCTGATCGGTCGCGTCTCGAATGCCCGCTGTATCAAGCACCTGCACTGGAATACCGCCAACTATCAATTGAGATTCGACCACATCGCGGGTGGTGCCCGGAAGGTCGGTGACAATGGCGCGATCGCACCGGCTCCACGCGTTCAAAAGACTAGATTTACCTACATTAGGGCGGCCCACAATCGCTACCTTCAGACCGCTGCGCAGCAGCTCTCCCTGGTGCGCCGTTGCCAAAATGCGCTGCACTTGAGCCAGCACTGAGGCGAGCTGCCTACGGGTAGCCGCTTCGTCTAGCGGCGGTAGGTCCTCTTCAAAATCAATCCGCGCCTCTACCTCGGCCAAAATGTCTAAACAGTCTGAGCGCAGCTGACGGATGGGCTGAGTCAGCCGTCCCTGCAGTCCGGCCAGCGCCGCCTGGGCTGCCTGAGGCGACTGAGCTCCCACCAGGTCGGCAATTCCCTCTGCTTGGGTCAGATCAAGGCGCCCATTGAGAAAGGCCCGCAGCGTGAACTCTCCTGGTTGGGCTAGCCGTGCTCCCTGACTAATGCAGAGCTGCTGCACCTGCTGCACTGCCATAATGCCGCCGTGGCAGTGAAACTCCACCACGTCTTCGCGCGTGTAGGAGCGGGGCGATCGCATGACTAACAGCAGCGCTTCATCGACCACCGCTTGAGTTTGAGGATGCCGCACATGCCCGTAGAGAATGCGGTGGCTCTCCCAGGGTTGATTGCCAGGAGCTTGAAACAGCTTTTGAGCAATAGCAATCGCCGTTGCTCCCGACAGCCGCACAATGCCTACGCTGCCCTGCTGCGGCACGATAGCGGTTGCGATCGCAACAATCGTTTCTCCCTGAGTAATGGCGTGAGCCATAGCGCTGCTTAATGCTCCAGGTTCTGAGAGGCGTTGGGGCTTAACCCTTTTCCATTGTGAGCGAACGCGGGGTGTTGCGACAGGAAGGTTTGGGGAAAGGCAGAAGGCAAGGGGCAAAGGGCAGAGGGGTCTGCCTCCTCCCTCCTCCCTCCTCCCTTTCCCGTAGGGCCAATACTTACCTAACTGGCACAGCGATCCCCAAGCAGTCAGAGCGTCTCAGTAAAATAAATCACAGGCAATGAATCCCTTGGTAGGGCCGCTCATAACCAGCAATTTTCGGCCCGTTTTTCCCCTGTTTTTTCCTACAACCTTTGCATGGCAACCTTTCCCCCTACCTCTAAACAGGCCAAACCCGCAGCGCGAGTGCGTGCTCAAGCAGGCTGGAGACGACAGCTGAAGTACTACTACTGGCGCTTTCTGCGGCTTCAGGGAAACCCGCAGGAGATGGCGCGGGGGCTAGCCTCGGGAGTCTTTGCCGGATGCTTTCCTCTTTTTGGCCTGCAGACCATTATTGGTATTGCCATAGCCACGGTGCTGCGGGGCAATCGCATTCTGGCTGCTGCCGGCACCTGGGTCAGCAACCCGTTGACCTACCTGCCCCTGTTCGCCTTTAACTACCAGGTTGGCCACTGGGTGCTGGGCGGTGGTCCGGCCCAAGCCTTTACCGACCTAGACAGCCTCAGGGGCTGGATGGAGATGGGCACAGAAGTTACCCTCCGCCTAATGCTCGGCAGCGCTATTGTGGGGGTGGTTCTAGCCCCGCTGAGCTACTTTCTAGGGGTACGGCTGATCAGACAGGTGCGAGAGCGTCGTCACCCGCGGCAGGGACGACGCCTGCAGAAGCGTTAATTCTAGAGTTCTCAAGCTTTGATTAAATAGGCCATCACTGGATTGCTGTTAGGCGACCTGTAGATCGGCGCTAGCCGGATCGGGGCGCTGCTGGATGCCTTTGGTCGATCTACTGCCTTTGCCCGCTAAAATGCGATCGCCCGTTTCGGAGACGCGCAGGGTCTCGCAGCCGGGAGGGGCCGGAAAGACGCAGGCCAGCTTAGCCGCCAGCGGTGGGGGCGCTTCGAACAGCAGACTGGTGAAAGCACCGTCGTCGTGACGGTTGAGCAGCCGAGCCTGCTGCTCAAACAGCCGCAGCGCTACGACCGGGTACACCTGCTGAGGAATTCCCAGCAGCGCCCAGCCTTTGCTATCTTTGGCGCGTCGAAAGCGAATGGTAGACCAGGCAGGGGGATTTGCGCCCGAAATAGGAGCGGTTGCCAGAGTAGACATAAGCAGATCTCAAAAGCGCGGGCTGACGATGATCTCAGAAGTGATCTTATTTTAGATCATTTGTACTACCATGTCAGCCCCCTCGCTTTCTCAAATCGTCAGCAATCAGACTATGCATCTCCCCCTACTCGAAGGTCCCTGGCGCATCTCTATCGTTGGCTGCTCCGGTTCGGGCAAGACGACGCTGGCCCGACGCCTGGCTGCGCAATTGCAAATTCCTCACATTGAAATGGACGGCTTGTTTTGGGGCCGCAACTGGCAGGCGGCAGGGACAGAGGAGTTTCGCGATCGCATTGGCACTGCTGTTGCCCAGTCGAACTGGGTAATCGACGGCAACTACCGTCAGGCCCGTGATTTGGTCTGGCAGCGAGCTACCTTAATTCTTTGGCTGGACTATCCTCGCTGGCGGGTTATGCAGCAAATCATTTGGCGCACCTGCAAACGCGTTTTTCTGGCCCAACCGCTATGGAATGATAATCGGGAGAACTGGCGGCAGGCGTTCTTGAGCCGCGACTCGATGATCTATTACGCCTGGCACACTCACCCCAAGCGGCGCCAGGAATACAGCTGGCTCTTTAGCCTGGACGAGTTTGAAGGGCGGGTAGTGAGGTTGCGATCGCATCAGGAAACCCAAGCTTTTCTAAATAAGCTGCCGACGGCTTCCAAAGCCTCCTAACTATTCCCCCTACTAGGCATAGGTACATTCCCCCCGTAGACTTAGGGAAAAGGTGAAGAAAAACTAAACACCGGGGAAATCATGCGGATTCTTTTTGTGGCAGCAGAAGCGGCCCCCGTCGCTAAAGTTGGCGGCATGGGCGATGTCGTCGGCTCCCTTCCCAAGGTTCTGCGGAAGATGGGGCACGACGTGCGGGTGTTTATGCCCTACTACGGCTTTCTGTCCGACAAGATAGATATTCCCG
>DATNQE010000115.1:0-9143 GCA_036702895.1 Trichocoleus sp.
ATCATCCAAAAGCTCACGGGCCTAGGAAACGCCATCGGAAAGAGCATTCCTCGATCGTCGGGCAGCGCTGGCCTAAACATGAGCCCCATGGCCTGCTGCTCTGGGGTTTCGGCCACCTCAAGCAGAATCTCTTCGCCTGCCAAATCTGCCTTTGCCGTAATGGGCAGCTGCTGTCCTTGAGACTGATTTTGACCCACCGATTCAGACCCCGTGCTGGGCTGCGAGCTAGGCGTAGAAGATACCGGCGATGAAGGCTCAGCCGGGCTGGTTTCCCCCTCAACTGGGGCTGGCACTGTGCAGCTAGCGGCCCCTAACAGCACAACCCCCGCGCTTAGGCAGGCCGTCAAAGACAGCGCCTTGGACAACTTGCGCCAGCTGAGCCGAGCAGCCTCCAAGGATTGGCTAGCTCCGATTGGGGTCTGCCTAATTTGTCGGAGTGCTCCATCTTGAGCCAAGTTGCTTTTCATCTTACCGTTGCTGCCTGCGCTAGCTTTCCCGTAAAACGTAGCCTACTCCCCGCACCGTTTGGATCAGCCTTTTCTCATTCTCACCGTCAATCTTGAGGCGGAGATAGCGAATGTAGACTTCAATGACGTTGGATTCGCCCATGAAGTCGTAGCCCCACACATTCTCTAGGATCTGCTCACGCGCTAGCACTTCGCGGGGATGCTCCATCAGGTACTTTAGCAGCTCAAACTCCTTCATTGTCAGGTCAATTACGCGGCCATTGCGGCTGGCGCTGCGGTTGACCACATCGAGTGTCAGATCGCCAAAGCGCAGCTGCTCCCCAGTCGTTTGCCGGGGTTGCAGGTAGAGCTGGGTCAGCCTTAGAAAGGCATCGCTGCGGTAGGGCTTGAGGAAGTAGTCATCGGCTCCCGACTCCAGACAGGCCACCCGGTCCTCAAGGGTGTCGCGGGCCATCAACAGCACGATTGGAGTACGCAACCCCTGGGTCCGCAGCGTCTGACACAGTGACAGCCCTGAATCTCCGCCCAACATTCGATCAATCACAATCAGGGCAGGATGGCTCTTTTGAACAACGTCTAGCCCTTGTTCTGGGGTGATTGCCGTTGCTGGAGTGTAGCCAGCTTCCTTGAGATCTAACCCCATCTGCCGAGCCAGATCCTCATTGGAAATGATTAACAGAACCTGAGGGCTAGGGTCAGCGCTCATGGTTGATATTGCCCCTTACAAGACTGCGACAGCGAAATCCCTATCATCCTAACCGAAGCGATCGCACGCCGTGCCCAGTCGAAGAATCTAGGGCAGCTCAACCGAAGTCGGCTTAGCAATGTGAGGCAGGCCCCAGCCCAGTTTCTCCCGCAGCACCTTAAAGAACTCAGGCGACTGTAGGCGAATGAATCGAGCTGTGTAGGGAGACCGGCATGTGCAAACCCAGTCCTTAGGCAAAACGTAGCAGCCCGCATTGCCATCGACCACCATCACCAGCGGGTCGGGGTTGGCTGAGCGAATCACCACCGGCTCCGCATCGGGAAACACCAGCCCACGAGAGGCGAGGGAATGGGGGCAAATTGGGATGAGCTGCATGACCGACACCCCCGGCGTAATAACCGGCCCCCCTGCAGATAGGGAGTAGGCTGTTGAACCCGTGGGTGTGGAGATAATAATGCCGTCAGCCGCAATATCAACCGCCGCGTGCTTGCCCACCTCCACCTCAAAATGGCACATGCTGGTGAGTGGCTCCCGGTGCAGCACCATTTCATTGAGGCAGAGCGCTTCCCAAATCAGCTCCTCCTGATGAAAGAGCTTGACCGAGAGCATGGCGCGCTCCTCAACTTCGTAGTCGCCCGCCAGCACCTGCTCCATCGCTTGAGGCAGCTGATTGAGGTAAGCCTCCGTCAGAAATCCCATGTGGCCTGTGTTAACTGTCAGCAGCGGCACCCCTACTGGGGCCAGCTGTCGAAAGGCCGACAGAACGGTGCCATCTCCCCCAAGCACCACAGCAAAGGCCATATCTGAGTCAAAGTTCGGTGGCACCAGACTCTCAATAGGCGTATGGCAAATAGGCCGCTCTGGGCTGGAATATCCCAGCAGACCACCCACCCCTGTAGTCAAATGGATATCGTAGCCAAGGCTGGTCAGCTTCTCCTGCCATTCGTACGCCACCTGACACGCCAAGGGCTTAACGTCGTTGTAGATAATGCCGACCTTGGGCACGCTTAATTTCCGACTCTATAGACAGTTACAGGACTCGAAAAATAGACCGACTGATCCACAGGGATGCAGACTCAGATGGTGCAGCCGCTCTTGAGAGCAGCCCCCCCAAGGATTGCCTGGTCCCATTAGGCTACCTTTTTTGGCATTGCCTTGAACAGACTTTCATAAAGCAGGACTCGCGCAAGCCCGCAGTCGCTTTACTGCTGCCCCGCAAAGATGCCTCTCAAAGAACCCCAAAAGGGGTAGACCGACGCAGACCGTCCCGTTATCTTACCTAGAGAGGGGGTGATGTTACCAACAGCGAGCGCGTTGTCGTTAACAATTGGTAAACACTCTTTGTTTATATTTGACGATGGAAGTCTAGAGGCTCTGTGACTGCCCAACGCCTGCCCGAAACGACGGCTTATGTCCGAATCACCCACCAGTCCTGGAGCCAGGGCAAGATCGAGGGGGAGGTGCGGGCCAATGATTACGAGTGGCAATTTCAGTGGCGCTTCCGTCAGGGGCAGCTGCGGGTAGAGCCTTCCCTGGGTCGAGCGCTAATTCGCGAACCGCTAAGCCGATTTCTGGAGCGCTTCGACTACCAGCTGGAGCCCGGCGGCGACTACTCCTTCACGATTCGGGCTAAGCTCTAGAGTCCGCTACCGACCTGGTCCTCCGTCAGGGGTGTATAGAATCCTCTGAGCATTCAAAGGGCACTCGAGAAAAAAAGCATTCGAGAAAAGTGAAGCCCGTAGGAGCCCTTAGTTGTGGGCCGTCAGGCGGTTGAGGTAGCGCTCAATCAATAAGATCGCCACAATATCGTCGATAGGACGGGGAATTTTGCGTAGAGACTGAGGCAAAAGGCGCCCTAACCCCTTAGGGGGATACATCTGCCAGTAGCGATCGCGAGCTTCTAGGGTGCTGTAGCGTTCATCCACCAGCATCACGCGGGGCGAGTCAGGTAGGCTGGCAATTTGGTCCTTCCAAAGTTTAGCAGTCGTCTGATTGCCCATCACGATGATGGAAATAGGATACCGCTGACGCAAAGTCTGAATCGACTCCAGGGCTTGCTCTGCCGTGACGACCTCCTGATACCGCAGGACTCGATCTAGCCCCATGATGGCTAAACCGCACTTTTGCCGGCCTGGATCAAATCCCAAGATGGTGGGCTGTGAGAGCGCTGTGACGGAGCTTGGCGACACGGATTAACACTGGATACGCCTAGCTCCATTATTGCTTTCCCGCAGCGGCTTTACTGGTACACAACCAACAGTTCAGCCCTGAGGCGTCAAAATTAGGCCCAGCCTAGAAAAATTCTTGTGGCAAGCCCAAATATTTGCACTAAACTTGAGCGGCAGTAAGGGGCTGCCTTGTGGTCGAGAGGAGCAGCCTTGCCACCTGTCTGGGGCTGTTCAGGCAGAAGGTGCAGAAATGGGCAAACGAAGCGGCTGCTTTTTCGGTTGATTAAAAATGCAGCCCCTGTCCAAAACTGGATCGAGATGATACAGTCGTAGTACATTTGTTTCGCGCATCGGGACTCCGCTGGCCAGTGCACATCACGCGCGTTGAACTGTCCCACTTCAAATCGTTCGGTGGCACGACCCAGGTTCCTCTGATGCCTGGGTTTACGGTTATTTCTGGTCCCAACGGCTCTGGTAAGTCCAATATTCTCGATGCGCTGCTGTTTGCCTTGGGCCTAGCAAGCTCTAAGGGGATGCGGGCCGATAGGCTGCCCGACCTCGTCAACCAAAACCAGGCCAGCCGACGCGCTACCTCCGAAGCCAGCGTCACCGTTACGTTTGACATCAGCGACGTTCCGCCTGAACTGTTGCAGAGTGAGGCTTACGATAACTCCATTACTGGGTCTGTGGCCTCTGCGGCTATCGAAGGCGGAGCTGTTAGTGGAGGAGAAGGCGGTACGGCCGTGGCCGAGAAGGTTGTCCCTCTGCCCAAAACCCCAGTCGAGTGGACGGTAACCCGACGGCTGCGGGTCACGACCCAAGGCACCTACACCTCGAACTATTACATCAACGGCGAAGCCTGCACCCTCAATGAGCTGCATGACCAGCTGCAGCGGTTCCGCATTTACCCGGAAGGCTACAACGTCGTTCTTCAGGGCGACGTTACTAGCATCATTTCTATGAACCCCCGGGAGCGGCGCGAGATTATTGATGAGCTTGCCGGAGTGGCTGCGTTTGATCGCAAGATTGACCAAGCGCGGGAGAAGCTAGAGGTTGTCCGAGACCGGGAAGAGCGCTTTCGTATTGTGGAGCGTGAACTACAGGGGCAGCTCGAGCGGCTAGCCCAAGATCGGCAAAAGGCGGAGCGCTACCAAAGGCTCAAGGCTCAGCTGCAGGAAAAGAGCCAGTGGGAGCAGGTGCTGCTCTGGCGCAGCCAGCAGGAGAAGCTGCGGGCACTCCAGCAGCAGATTGCCGCTGGAGAACAAGAGGCTGTACAGCTGGCTCAAGCCCTGGTGGAATCCACCCAAGTTCTCGGCACCATGACGGCTGAGCTAGAAGCGCTCAACGCTCGCGTAAAGGCGTTGGGAGAGGACGAGCACCTGGCTCTCCAGTCTACGCTTGCGACTCAGGAGGCCGAGCTGCGCCAGCTGCAGCGGCAAGAGCAGGAGCTGAAGCAATCTAGTTACGGCACGATTGAGAGCCTGCGACAGGCTCAGATCGCTATCCAAACTCACCAGCAGGAATTGGTGAGCTTGGCCGAGGAGATTCAGACGCTAGAAACGGGAGATTTGGTCAACCTGGCTAGGGCCAAAGACGGGGTGCAGCGGCAGCTCGACGAAAGACGAGAGGCGGCTAGTGCGATCGCATCTGCCTCTGAAGCATGGGTGCAGGATCAGACCCAGCTGCGCCACCAGATTGAGGCTATTCTCACCTCCCTAGAACCCCAGCGGGCTGAGCAGGTGCGCCTTCAGGAACGTTGTTCCCAGCTAGAGCAGCAGATTCAGGGTCATACAGAAACTCTACAAACCCTGACCCAAGAAGCCAACAGCCAGGAGGCCCAGGCCGAAACCTTAGCGACTCGCGAGCTGGCGGCGGCTGAAAAAACGGTGCAAATTCTGGCGCAGCAGCTGGCGGAAGTAGAGCAAGAGCTGACCGTCCAGCGAGAAACTCAGACCCGATTAGAAAAAGAGCAGCGCGACAGCCAGCGCCAACTCGACAAGCTAGAGGCTCAAGCCCAGGCCCTGCAGGAGAGCCAGGGCACCCAGGCAACCAAAGTTTTGCTCGACAGCGGCCTCAAGGGCATTTGTGGCCTGGTCGCTGAGCTGGGCAAGGTCGAGCCGCGCTATCAGGTGGCCCTAGAAATTGCTGCTGGCGGTCGTCTGGGCTATCTGGTGGTAGAAAACGACGGCGTTGCCGCTAGAGGCATTGACCTGCTCAAGCAGCGTCGGGCGGGCCGAGCCACCTTTCTGCCGCTCAATGCAATTCGAGCGCCCAAGTTTACGCCTATCTCGGCCTGGCAGCGGCCCGACGGCTTCATTGACTACGCGGTCAACCTGATTGACTGCGAACCCCGCTACCAGGAAGTCTTTACCTACGTGTTTGGCAACACGGTTGTGTTCGAGACTCTAGCCGAGGCCCGCCAGCACCTCGGCCAGTTCCGCATTGTCACCCTCGACGGAGAAATGCTGGAAACCAGCGGTGCTATGACTGGGGGCAGTCTGTCACGGCGCCAGGGCGGCCTTCACTTCGGCACTGTAGAGCCTGCTGAATCTGATGAGGCTAAGGCGCTGCGTCAGCGCCTACAGGAGATAGAAGTGGTTCTGGCCCGCTGTGAACAGGCCATTGCTCAGGCCACCTCAACAATTCGTCAAACCTCTCAAGCGCTGATGGAAGCTCGCCAGCGCCATCGGGAGCTGCAGCTGCAGGTGAAGCAGAGCCAAGGGCAGAGTCAGCAGCTCCATGAGCGGCAAAGCCAGGCTCAGAAACAGCTCGACCGCTGCCAGCAGGAACTGGCGGGGGTGCAAGAACGGCTACAGACGCTGGCCACGACTCTGCCCGCCCAGGAGCAGGAGCTGCAGACCCAGCGGCAGGCTTTAGCGGAGCTAGAGCAGTCCCAGAGCCATGGAGAGTGGCAGCAGGCCCAGGCTCAAATCCGCGCCCTAGAAGCGCAGCTAACGGAGCGACAGCAGGCGCTTCAGGCAGCAGAGCGGCGCTATCAGGACCTTCAAACTCGAAAGGAGCGTCTGGAAGCCTCAATCCAGCAGAACCAGCAGCGTCTAGAAACCCTGCGCCAGCAGCAAAATCAGCAGCAGAGTCAGCTGCTGGCCCTAGAGACGGAGCAGACAACGCTGGCGGCAGCAGCAGAGCAGAGCCGTCAGGCAATTGCGGTGCTAGACCAGACCCTCGCTGTGGAAAAAGGCAATCGCGATCACATGGAGTACCAGCTGCGCGAGAAGCAAACTGCTAAGCAGCAGCTAGAGTGGCAGCGGCAAAAGCTGCTGGAGACTCAGCAGGAGCGGCAGCAGCAGCTCAGTGAAATGCAGGCTGGGATACAGGCCCAGACAACAGAGCTGCCCGATCCCCTACCAGAGATTCCGGCCGATTTGGACCTAGAGACCTTGGGTAAGGAGTTGCGATCGCTCCAGCGCCGTTTAGAGGCGCTAGAACCTGTGAACATGCTGGCCTTAGAGGAGTACAACCGCACCCAGGAGCGCCTCGAAGACCTCAGCCAGAAGCTCGGCACCTTGGAGGAAGAGCGCACTGAGCTGCTGCTGCGGGTCGAAAACTTCACCACTCTGCGTTGCCATGCGTTTCAAGAAGCCTTTGATGCGGTCAACAAGAACTTTGAGGCCATTTTTGCCGAGCTGTCCGATGGAGACGGGCACCTTCAGCTCGACGACCCTCAGGATCCCTTCAACGGCGGTTTGAACTTAGTAGCCCACCCCAAGGGCAAGCCGGTGCGTCGTTTGGCTTCTATGTCAGGGGGTGAGAAATCGCTGACAGCGCTCAGCTTTATCTTTGCTCTGCAGCGCTACCGGCCCTCCCCGTTCTATGCTTTCGACGAGGTAGACATGTTCCTCGATGGCGCTAACGTTGAGCGCCTGTCGCGCATGATCAAGCACCAGGCCAAGCAGGCACAGTTCATCGTAGTTAGTCTGCGTCGCCCAATGATTGAGTCCTCACAGCGAACCATTGGGGTAACCCAGGCTCGGGGTGCCTACACTCAGGTGTTGGGCATTGATCTTCAGACCAAGAGTGCAGCCACTATGTAGGGCGGTTACCTCTCCTCCAAACACTGTTTCGACGGATGCTTATAAATTCGCTCAAACCCAGTTTCAGCAGTCTTTTATAGAGTGTCCTAAAACGTCTTTTGGAGGGGCGAACGTGCTGGCTGAGTTCGGGAACCTGGGTCTGTTAAATTGTATGATTCTGGTTAAGATGGACATCTAATAGGTGTTTACGCTAAACTCTCTCGACCCACGAGATGGACTCCGACATGACCCTCGACAAGTATCGTCTGCGCTCTGACTTTCTGGGCACCCAGGTAATTACCCGCAACTCCGGCAAGCGTCTGGGTGTGGTGAGCCAGGTCTGGGTAGATGTGGATCGTGGGGAAGTCGTTGCCTTCGGCATGCGTGAAAATGTTCTTTCAGGAGTTGTTTCGGGCACCCAACAAATCCTGCCTCTCACCAGCATTCGTCAGATTGGCGACGTGATTTTGGTAGATGACGAAGCGGCTGCCGACGACGATGTGAATGTCGCTCCGTTTAGCACCTTGGTGAACTGCGAGGTGGTGACTGAGACTGGGGAAATGCTGGGTCGAGTCCGAGGCTTCAAGTTTGATGTCACCACGGGTAAGCTGGAGTCGATTGTAATTGCCTCTCTGGGTCTGCCTCAGATTCCTGATCAGGTGATTAGCACCTACGAGCTGCCCATTGACGAAATTGTCAGCAGCGGTCCCGATCGGCTAATCGTTTTTGAAGGCGCAGAGGAGAAGCTGGTACAGCTTAGCGTGGGCCTTCTGGAGCGGCTGGGCATTGGAAGCGCTCCTTGGGATCGCGGCGACGAAAGCGAGTACATCATGCCGGTTTCGACCGCCAATCAGCTGCCGTCAGGTACTCAACCTGCCCCTGAACCCATTCGTAATCGGGCTCCCGTGGTGGAAGAGCGCTGGAGCGACGACGACTGGGGTGAGCCTGAGCCTGTACCGATTGAGGCTGAACCAGCCCGCCGCCCGATGGAGATGTACCGGGAAGCGCCGCTGGAGGAATCTAACTGGAACGACGCGACCGAGGACACGGAGTACGCTGACTTTGAGGCTGACTACAAAGAAGTCACCGAAGATGTTTGGTCAGATAACAACCCCGAACCCTATCAGGCTCCGCCCGTAAACATTCCTCAGAAGAAGAAAGTCACGGAATACGAAGAAGAATTGGATTACTAAAGCTGTTCGCGCTAATCTCTACGACAAGGGCTGCTAGCCAGGGT
Source organism: Trichocoleus sp. (assembly GCA_036702895.1). GTDB lineage: Bacteria > Cyanobacteriota > Cyanobacteriia > Phormidesmidales > Phormidesmidaceae > JACVSF01. The sequence continues at coordinate 8,610 of DATNQE010000115.1, forward strand.
TAAACGGCTTACGTAGGGGCTAGAGAGCTGTATGGCGCTGCGTCGCTTTTGGTTGCTAGGCTTGCTGGGGCTGCTGGCAGGATGGCTGTTGGCTTTAGCTGGCTGCGGAGAAACGCCTACCTTGGCGCCGGTCCGGTTGACAGTAGGTTTAGTCAGCTACGATGTCGCCGCGGGCTCAATTGAAAAATACGAGCGCTTTCAGAGCTATCTGGCAGAGCATTTAAAGGCAGTTGTAGAGCTCGATCCAGCCTTTAACGAGCTGAGGGCAGTTGAACAAGTTCAATCGGGGGCTTGGTCGCTGGTATTTGCGCCAGCAGGGCTGACCGCGATCGCACTTTCGCAAGCTCAGTACGTGCCGATTTTTCCGCTGCAGGGCACGCCCAACTTGCGATCGCTTCTAATAGTGCGTGAGGACAGCTCATCGCAATCGCTTACGGATTTGGCCAATGAAGTAGTCGCTCTAGGGCAGCCGGGCTCTGCAACTGGGTATTACTTACCGCTCTACGACCTCTACGGACTAACGCTTAAAGAGGT
>DATNQE010000118.1:0-4508 GCA_036702895.1 Trichocoleus sp.
GCAATGCTGAGCTCGGCGAAGGTAGAGTAGCCCAAAAGCTGAGCCATTTCCTGCCGCAGGGCCAAGATTTGCTCAATGTTGGGCGTGTTGTTCAGTTCGCCCTGGGAAGCACGGGTGATGAATGCACGATAGACCTGCTCCCGCAGATCCCGACGGCGGCTGTGCTGTAAAAACGGTCCGTAGCTGGGATGATCCAGGGTGATACGCCAGGGGCCTTGCTCAGCCGTCGCCTGCTCTTCGCCCGCCGCCCGCGCAGCATGAGCCGATTGGGCCAGAAGACTGGGCGGCAGACCGTCTGCTTCTTCGGGGGTGGTCAACGTCAGGTTAAAGGCTTTGGTGGCATCCAGCACATTATTGGAGAAGCGGGTGGAGAGCTCAGCCAGCTGCTGCTGAATTTCATTGAAACGATCCTTAGCGGCCCCTTCCAGGCCCACACCGGATAGCTCAGCCTCCCGAATAGCCGACTCAACAATGCGCTGCTGAGCTACGTCCAAACTGGACCACTCAGCGCTGCTGCGAATTTGCTTAAAGGCTTCGTAGACTGGCTTGCTCTGGCCCATGCGGCTGGCAAACTGCACCAGAGGCGGCTGCACCGCTTCGTAGGCTTCACGCAGTTCAGGGCTGTTTTTAACCCCCATCAAATGGCCGATGATGCCCCAGCTCCAGCGCAGGCGTTCCTCAATGCGGGTCAGCGGCTCAACTAGCCCCGACCAGGTAGGCTCAACGTTGGCTTCCAGGTCGCTCAGCGCCTGCTCTAGCTCCTCCAAAAGCTGAGTCATACCGGGAACGATGTGCTCGGGCCGGATAGCTTCGAAGGGAGGCAAGCCGGCTCCAATGAGGAGGGGGTTTTGGGATGCGATCGCAGTCATAGGCTTCTTGTGGAGTGAGTTGTTTTAGCTTAGCGAGTCATCTATTCAGGATTCCTGAGTCGCTCGAAGGAATCTTGTAGGGAAAGTTAGGTACGTCTTCTACAGGGGCACCCATTCGAGAATCACTCCGTTTTGAGGCGAGTCTCGCTTTGGGCTATTGCAATTTGGGCTATTGAAATCTGGGCTATTGAAATTTGGGCTGTTGAAATCTGGGGTATTGCGCTCTCGGTTACTAAGTATGGACCGTCAGCGTTCTGGATAATTCTCGTTCTAGGCGATCCTTGCCCTGAAGTCTTCCGTTCTGGGGTATACCTTGGCTTGAGCCGCTTTTGAGACTGCCCTCCCTCCAAGTCATACTCGTTTCGAGTTTATTTTTCAGTATACCCCGATTTCTCAAATTCGAAAATCCTTGAGTTGCCCCTTTGGCAACGTTTTAGGCGACATTTAGCAGGAGAACTGGCTATGTCGGCAACATTCGACGCCTGCATATCCCTTCAAACTCCGTGGTATCCGGCACAGCCCTTTATCAATAAGCTTTCAAGTAGCATTGGAGTGCCTCACAAAAACCAGCGCTCGGGACACGCTGCCCCCCAACCCCAAGTGCCCTTCTCCTCACGATTTGAATGCAGTCGTCCTTTCAGCGAATTATTACTGGCGTCATCATCTTTTTACTGACGTTTTTTGGAGCCGTCGTTGGCTACATGTCGGCTGGGTGGCGGCTGCTAGATGCCATCTACATGGTGGTAATCACGGTCTTTGGGGTCGGCTACGGCGAGGTTAAGCCACTCAGCAGCCCTGAGCTGAAGGTATTTACCATCCTGGTAATCATTGCCGGGTTCTTTTCCGTCGCTTATATCGTCTCCGGCGTCGTCCAGATCATTACTGAAGGTGAGATTCACCGCGCCCTTCACACCCAGCGTATGACCAAGGAAATTACCAGTCTCAATCAGCACGTTATCATCTGTGGGTACGGCCGCATCGGGCAGATGCTGGCCCGCCGGTTGACCAACGAGCAGCAGAGCTTTGTGATCGTAGACAACAGCTCAGAGCGCCTTGAGCTGGCCCGCGAGCAGGGCTTTTTGGTCTACCCTGGCAACGCCACCGATGAGCAAACTCTACAGGAAGCCCGCATCAGCCGCGCCCGCTGTCTGGCAACAGTGCTGCCGGACGATGCCGCTAATGTCTTTATCACCCTCACCGCCCGCGAGCTAAATCCCAACCTGATGATTTTGGCCCGAGGCGAGCTGCCCTCCACCGAACGCAAGCTGCGGCTCGCGGGAGCCGACCATGTGGTGCTGCCTGCAACGATCAGCGCTATGCGAATGGCCCACCTGATCTCTCACCCCGCCGCCGTTGACTTTCTCTCCCAAACCGACGAGCAGCACAGCCTCAACCAAATGCTGGCCGAACTCGACATCCAGCTCAGCGAACTGCCTGTTGAACCTAGCTCTAACCTGGTGGGCGGCACTATTGGCGATGTCGAAGTGCGAGGAAAAGGCACCTTCATTATTGTGGCCCTGCGTCGAGCCAACGGCGAAGTGCTGATCCACCCCAACCGCGACAGCTTTTTAGGGCCTGGAGACACCGTGATTCTGATGGGTCACCAGGGCGACATGCCTAAGTTCGTGCAGCGCTACCTACCCCGCAGCGAAATCCGCTACCGAGGCGCACGGCTGCAGTAGCCTATGGCTCCAATCCTGCAGCTTTGAGCCGAGCCATGAGTTGCTCAACCTTCTCAGTGCCCCACAGCAGCAGGGTGCCCTCGGGGTTCCACCAGCGCAGCCAGTAACCTGTGCGGTTCTCACGGCTGCCCTGCCACACCCCCAGCGCCAACCCCATCTCCTCAATCCAGTAGCGGTTCTCCTGGTCAGGAGAGCACAGCCGATACTGCTGGGAATCATCCAGACGATACAGCTCTAACTGCCCAGCTTCAGGGTCAAAAATGGCGTAGTTAGGGACCGCCAAAACCTGCTCGTAAAAGAACCATTTCCCTGGAGGATAGGTGGGTTTGCTGGAATACTCCCCGCCCTCAGTATCGGATAGGAACTCCATAACAATGACAGGCATCTCTCCCTGTAGACGGGGCGTGTAGCTGCGCTTCACCTCATCGCGCGTTACCCATATCTCAGGAATAAACCCCCAATCAGGAGCTTTAACAACGGTCTGACCGTTGACCGTGGCGCAGATGCCGTAGTTGGTAGTCACCAGAGCCTTGGCCGACAGCAAACCCCCGACGTCTAAACTCTCCGTCAGAGCTGCCGCCAGAGCAGGTTGGTTGATGTTGTCCACCGGGTCATCTTCTAGAACAAAATCATCTGGCAACTTCTCCCAGGTGATTTGAAATTTAGCCGTTGTTACCGCCATACCCCAACCTCATCGAGGCCAGCACTCAAGCCAATGCAACTTACTGTAACTTCTACAGTAAAGCTTGAGATCAAACCTTCTGCCGGAGGCGCATCGGCTACGGCTCCTCCTGCTCAATCGAGACGGTCACCGCAGCCACAGCAATGTACATATCGTCGTTCTTGTCGTTGAACTCCTCGATGGCGCGGCCTGCCACCACCATACCTCCTGGCTCCAGGGTCAGCGTCTTCTGGCCAAAGGGCAGCACTGCTAGCACCTCATCTTGCCGCACCTGCTCCGGGTAGGGCACCGCGACCTGCACATCCACAATCATTTCGTTGGGGTGATTTAGCCCCGCCACTTCCCAGACGCCGGGGAGGGCGTTGTGTGAGATCGCATTTCGCACCGCCCGCGCTGCCGCTACTGTCGGGTCTTGACCGTGCTGGTCAATGCCCATGCCCATTTCGATGATGAAGCGTTTTTTCATTCTCTAACCCTTCGCCGAGTAGCCCTGAATATTCTCTGGGCGGAAATCCCGCAGAATAGGCGTCGCTTGACGCACCAAACTTTCTGACCCTCTAACCACCACCAAATACTTGCCGCTGTTGAGGCGGTTGCGGTACGACAGTGCATCCCCGCTGCCAAAGGCGACCCCTACCCCACCGCCAACAAAGAAGGCGCCCATCGCGGCCGATCCGGCTCCGAGCAAGCCGCCAATGAGGCGATTTCCAACCGTACCCGCCCAGGCAAACGTATCGAGTCCAGTGATAGCGTTAAAGGCGAATCCGGCCAGAAAGCCAAAGGGCACCAGCCACACCATCATTAGCCGAATCTGCTTCCAGGCCTGCTCAGCGGGGTCGGCCAGGCCATACTCATCCGCGGTTTTGTAGCCTTTGCCTAAGATGGCAACATCCTGCATGGGCAAGTTGGCCGCCTCTAGGGCAGAATAGGCCGCTTCAGCCTTGATGCGATCGGGCAACACAGCTACTAAGTAGTCCATAGGATTTGCAGACGGAAATTGCAGGAGAATTGGCAGAAACAGTGGCGGCAGCAGGCAAAATTGCCCTAATACTGGCCCCAGCCGTGACGTTACTTATTATTGCCTGTTCAGGGGTGCACGCCGCCTGTCAGGAGGTAAGTCTGGGCAAATCTCCGGATTTTTGGGGCCTGCATTTGGATTCACAGGTATCGATGCCTACGCGATACACCTCCCCCCAACGCCGTTGGGCACACTCCCATGATTTGGAGACCTGAAAAAACTGGCCTTGCTGTTTGCCTCGCTTTACTGACATTTGG
>DATNQE010000128.1:0-2239 GCA_036702895.1 Trichocoleus sp.
TTCATCACTCAGCTCAAGCACCAGAGGCTTTAGCGTCTCAAACGGCAGCTTCTCTAGCGGGTAACCCGTAAGATCTTGTCTCCCCCGGCAGGGCAGCTGCCCCGACCGTCGCAGTTGCTGGTGGTGATGTATAGCTCACCATCTGGCCCCATAACAGCTTCGCGCAGGCGGCCCTGTTCTCCCTGGATATAGACTTCATGGCTCTCGACCTGGCCGGGCACCTGAGGGTCAAACACAACTCGCTGCAAATGCTCAGAGCGCAGCGTGGCGATGATCAAGCTGCCTTGCCACTCAGGGATACTGGTACCGGTGTAAATCACGGAGCCGCCCGGAGGCAGAGCCTGCTGCCAAACAATCGAAGGCTCCACTAGGCCAGCTTGGGTATCGCAGCGGTACACAGTAGGCCACCCTAAGTTATCGCCCGCTCTAGCCAAGGAAGCCTTATCGTGACCTCGGCGACCCAGTTCGCCGCTGGGACCATGATCCGTTACCACTAGCGTTTCACTATCTAGCCAGTCAAAGCCCTGGGTGTTGCGAATGCCGGTAATGTAAACAGGGCTGCCGGGAAAGGGGTTGTCAGGCGGTACGGCGCCGTCTCGTGTGACCCGCAAAATCTTACCCGCTAGGCTGTCGGCATTTTGCGAAAGATCGGGATCTCTAGCATCGCCTGTGCCGATGTAGAGCATGCCGTCTGGGCCAAACCGAATCCGCCCGCCGTTGTGATATTGGGCTACGGGAATGCCGCCCAGAATAGTGCGATCGCGCACCGCCGTCAGTCCCGCTGAGTCCATCTGCCAGCGTTCGACCAAATTAACGCGGCCACCGCCCTGATTAGCGGTGTAATAGACGTAGAAGAAGCGGTTACTGGCAAAGTCTGGATCAACCGCAATGCCCAGCAGTCCACCTTCCCCCACGTCAGTCGCATTGATGGTGGCGACCGGCTGGGGGCGCAGCTGCCCCGACTGCACCAGCCGCACACGCCCAGCGCGTTCGGTTACCAGCATGTCGCCATTGGGTAAAAAGGCAATACCCCAGGGCACCTCTAGCCCCGTTGCCACCTCCTCCACGCGAACATTGACCGTGCCGGGTGGCCCATAGCCCTGCTCCACCAGCTGGCAGGTCGCATCGGCTGAGCTAGCCACCTGGGCCGGTGTAGACTCGGCCTCCACAGCAGGTCCTTCCTGGGCGCTGGTATTGGGGGCCGCCTCACCGCAGGCTAGTAAGCCCAGTAGGGCTAGGGCCAGACCCGATAGCAATGGCTTTCTAAGCATCATGGAACGGACCTCTCAAGGTGGAATTTTCAAACTCAACCAGGCTTTACCGCTCGAAGATAGGCGCTGAACCCGAGGAAGTTTGCTCAAGAATATTGATGAGCTGGTTTCGGGAATTTGCCTCGAGCCAAAACCAGCCCCACACCTTTAGACGCCAGTTTAGGCAGTTTGGGTCAACTAGAGCTGACGCATCAACACCACCATTGAGCGAGCAACTACCGGAATTGCCTGACTGCCGGTAAAGATTCGCTCTTCTGAAACAAACCGAGGCTCTTTGGTGTCAATCACGACTCCCCACTGGTCGGGCTGAAACACCTCAGGCAGGTTAAACTCCAGCATCTCGTAGTGGGCGTTGAAAAAGAGCAGGAAGCTGTCGTCGCTAATGCGCTGTCCCTGAAGACCGGGGCTGGGAATGCGATCGCCATTGAGGAACACCGCAATCGATTTGGCATAGCCCACGTCCCACTGCTCCTGGGTCATGAGACTGCCGTCGGGGTTGTGCCAGCTGATGTCGTTTACGTCAGACCCATGAATAGCCTGCCCCTGGAACCACTTGCGTCGCCGAAACACGGGGTGCTGCTTGCGGAAGTAAATCAGCTCCCGGCAGAAGTTGATTAAGTCCTCATTGCCCTCCGGCAAATCCCAGTCAAACCAGGAGATTTCGTCGTCGTGGCAATAGGCGTTGTTGTTGCCCAATTGCGATCGCCCAATCTCGTCGCCCCCCAGCAGCATGGGCACTCCTTGGGACAACATCAGCGTGGTCAGAAGGTTGCGCCGCTGCTGCTCCCGCAGCTGAAGAACTTCAGGGTTGCTAGTGGGGCCTTCCTCGCCACAGTTCCACGAGCGGTTATGGCTTTCACCGTCGCGGTTGTCCTCACCATTGGCTTCGTTGTGCTTCTCGTTGTAGCTGACCAAGTCGTTGAGGGTAAAGCCATCGTGGGCCGTGATGAAGTTGATGCTAGCGTTGG
>DATNQE010000135.1:0-3645 GCA_036702895.1 Trichocoleus sp.
TCAATGCAGGTGTTATCTACATACAGATCACCCGAAATGTTCTGGGGATGGCGACGGTTGAGGTGAGCCATAGAAACCCCCTTGCGAGTAAGCAGCGGCTAATTTGTCTGGAGCGAGAGAGCTGCTTTGGACCCTTCTACTCTAGCGATTTCTGCTTGGCTCAGGGCGATAGAGACTCCTCAGGCTCACGCCCAAGCTCGGAAGAAGCTGTTTTCCTGCCACACAGCGGCGGTGCGCTGCTCCATGTCGGCTAACGCCGTGGCCTCTAGGGGCTGAAATCCTTGCGCCACAGCAACATTCTCTTCTAGGTTGGCAATCGTTTCAGCCGCAATAATGCAGGTATGGACTCCCTGCTGAGACAGGGCGTAGCCCATCGCCTCGGCCATGCCTGTTAACACACCGGGTTTGAAAAGACGGCCATAGGCAGGCACCTTCATCGCTATAACGCCAACATTCTGCTGCAGGGCAACCGGCAAAACGGTTGTGATAAAGGGTTTGCCGGTATGTTTGTCCGCCGCGTTAATCGGCACTAGCGCCGTGTCGAAGGGGTAGCGTTCAATAGCCTTGACGATAATGTCGGGGTTGTGATGCCCAGTGACGCCGATATGGCGGACCAAGCCCTGTGCCTTGGCTTCCTCCGCCGCGCGAACAGCGCCTTGGTCTCCCAAAATAGTGTCTAAGTCCCAGTCGTAGGTCAGGCCGTGAAACTGCCAGAGGTCAATGTGGTCAGTTTGCAGGCGCTCCAGGGACTGCTCTAGCTCCTGCCAGGCTCCGTTGCGATCGCGTTTGCCTGTCTTGGTAGCGATAAACACTTCACTGCGGTGGGGCGGCAGAACCCTGCCTAAAAATTCCTCACTAGGGCCATAGTTAGCGGCTGTATCGAAGTAGCGCACGCCTAGCTCCAGCGCCCGCCGAATGATGGCGGTAGCCTCGGCCTCCTGACCGGGGCGAGAGAGCGGTGAGGCCGAACCTCCTAAGCCCAGCAGCGGCAGAGAAATGTTGGTACGGCCCAGCACGCGCTCGGGCATAGCAGCTAGAGCAGCCGATTGGGCAGATTCAGCGCTAGCACTCGCTGGCTGGGCAGCAGGTGCATCAGGCACTGGCGCTGTAGACTGTTGAGCTGAAGGTAGGTCGCGGCAGGCAGCAGCGCCCACAATGCTACCTGCGGCGCTCAAGCCAGTCAGCAGGAAGTTACGTCGAGTAGATCGAGGCATTACAGCCAATCTCCAGAGGCGCAATGGGCAACAGTCGCAGCTCGGTTCGTTGCCTCCATCCTAACGAGTTGGTTTGGAGTTGGGTCTAGAGAGCCTGCCAGCCGGGAGTGCGATAACGAGCAAAGCTAACCAGCAAACTTCAGCGAATGACTAGCCAGAAGTAGGTAACGACTAGCGCCATTACGGTTAGGGGCAGTCCAAAGCGCAGATGTTCCCAAAAGGACAAGCGGTATCCCTGGGCCGCTGCCGCTTCTACCATGATTAGGTTAGCCACCGAGCCAAACAAGGTGAGGTTTCCAGCCAGGGTTGACCCTGCCGCCAGCAGCAACCAGCTCTGGGCCGAGTCTGGCGAAATCAACGACTGCAGCAGCAGCACTGCCGGCACGTTGGAGATTAAGTTAGACAGCACCACTGTCACCCCTAGCAGCCCCAGCGAGCTCTCTACCCAAGGGCCAAAATAATCCAGCAGCTGTAAGGCCTGCACACAGCGGGTCAATACAAACAGCCCTGAAAACAGCACCAGCAGCGACCAATCGACATCGCGCAGCACCCGTTGAGGCTTGATGCGCCGGGTTACTAGCAGCACCGCGGCAGCTAAAAAGGACGACTCGGCCAGGGGCAGCCCGACCGTAAAGGCGGTCAGCAGCGCCGCTACCACCACCAGCGTTTTAAGCAACAAATGGCGATGCTGCCGCAGCGGCGGCAGTTTGGCCAGGGTGCAGGGCTGGCGCGATCGCACCTCCGGGTAGAGCAAGGTCAGGAGCCCAATTTGTAGACCTAGAGTTGCGATCGCAATTGGGGTTAACGCCCGAGCAAAGTCAAGGTAACCAATGCCTGAAAACGACCCGACCAAAATATTTTGGGGATTACCGCTAAGGGTCGCTAGCGACCCTAGGTTGGTCGCCCCTGCGATCGCCAGGAGATAAGGCACTGGGTTGAGACCCAGCGTACGGGTAAGGCCAAGGGTCAACGGCGTACACACCATCGCCAGGGTGTCATTCAAAAAGAAGGCCGACAGCACACCGCTACCCACCGTGAGCGTTACTAATAGACCCAATGGACTGCGGGTCAGCTGCAGCAGATAGTGCAGCGCTAGCTGAAAAAAGCCGGCGTAGGAAAGGTAAGCATTGATGACCATCATGCTGAGCAAAAACACGATGGTTGCGGCATCAATCGCCTCCCAAGCCGATTTCAAGCTGAGGGCGCCGAGGGCAATCAGAACCGCTGATCCCACCAGCGCAATTGTGGCACGGTTCATCCGCAGCCCTGGAAAGTTGCCCACCCCCAGGCCAACATAGCTCAGCGCCAGTACTACAGCCTGCACGACCTGCATCACCGCAACGCTCTCCCAAAATTTGCAGCATTTTAGGGGCGTTGCCCCACCGGCCTAACCGCTGAACTGAGATTAGGTCAACAGCTCTCAGACAACTTCAGCCCAGCAGGCAGGCGCTACAAAATTTTGTCCATCCCATAAATCAAGGACTTTAGGGGCAGAACCCGGCGGATACAAAGGAGCACACCCGGCATGAACGAAGCGCGATCGCTCGTATCGTGCCGAATCGTGTAGAGCTGCCCCGGCGCCCCAAAAATTACCTCCTGGTGAGCGATCAGTCCCGGCAATCGCACGCTGTGAATCCGCACCCCCTCTGAGGTAACGCTTCCCCGTGCCCCTTGCAGGGTTTCGCTTTCCTGCACTTGGGCTGGATTGTAAGGCTTGTTCAGTTCAGCCAGCATTTGAGCCGTTTGCAGGGCAGTGCCGCTGGGAGCATCGGCCTTTTGGTTGTGGTGCAGCTCAATGATTTCAACGTGGTCGAAGTACTGAGCCGCCTGCACCGCAGCCTGCTGCAGAAGCACTACGCCAATGGAGAAATTGGGAATAATGAGACACCCAGTGCTGGCCTTATCGGCAAATTCAGCTAGGTCCTTAATCTGCTGGTTGCTAAGCCCCGTGGTGCCCACCACAGGCCGCACCCCGTAGGCAATGGCTGAGCGCACCGATTCATACACGGTATCTGGGTGCGTAAAATCCACCATGACAGCTAGCCCCTGGCTTTGAGCCATGACCAGCGTGGCTTCGAGATCGCTGAGCACGGGCACCTCTAATGCGCCGCATCCGATTACCTCACCAATGTCTTGGCCCTGCACGGCCGGGTTCTTGTCCACAGCCCCGACCAGAACCATATCCTCGGCCTTAGCCACGGCTTTGATTACCTCACGGCCCATTTTGCCGCAGGCTCCGTTAACCACTACTGGGATTTGCGTTTGCGTAGTCATGGAAGGCGTCTTTTGGAAAAGGTCTTCTATTGCAATTGAAGGGAGCGCTAGGACGGAGTGCAGGGGTTTCACCCCTGGCTGGGGGCGCAGCCCCCACTCCCCCCCTTTACCCCAACCGTCTTAACGGTTGCTATATGCAATGTACCGGATGATGGGA
>DATNQE010000140.1:0-7146 GCA_036702895.1 Trichocoleus sp.
CCGAGACGAGGCCACCGGAGGTTGGGTGGTCACAGTGGTCAGCATTGATATTAGCGAACGCAAGCGCGCCGAGGACGAACGCAAGCGCGCCGAGACCGCTCTCAACCAGAGCGAAGCAACCCAACAAGCTCTGATACGAGCTGTTCCTGACCTGCTGGTGCACCTCGACCGCAACGGCACCTGTCTAAGAATTCTCAATCCCGAACAAATCCGGGTGCCTTTAGTAGAACCGCAGTCTGAGCTGGGCTCTGATTTGAGCTGGGCGCTGGGTGCTGGGTCTCGTATCACCGCTGCTGACGCTGAAGCCGACGGCAAAATTGCAAGGGCTAGCAGACGGTTTCTTGAAGACTTACCAACTGAGGTGGCCCAATCGCTACAGCGGGGCATTGAGCAGGCGCTCCAGAGCAGTGCCACCCAGATTTTGGAATACCAGCTGCCGCTGGCCGGGCAGATCTATTACGAGGAGGCCCGCATCGTCCCCCTTAACGAAGACGGGGTGCTGGTCATGGTCCGAGATATCACCGACAGTCGCCAGGCCAAAGAGCAGCTGGCTCAGCAGCTGCGTCAGGCTTTGGTGCTGCGGCAAATTACCGATGAGGTGCGTCGCCGTCTAGAGCCAGAAGCTATTTTTCAAGCGGCCGCCCAACAGATCGGGCAGGCCTTTCACATCAGCCGCTGCCGGATCTTCACTTGCCCTCCCAACCTAGCCGCTCCACCGGCTCAAATTTCGGCTCAGCTCCCGCTCGAGCCCGCTGAGAGAATTTCTGAGTCTGGCTTCGTCGTCACCCCGATGCCGCCCCAGCTCTGCCTAGTCGCAGAGTTTCTCAGCCCCGACTGCAATCCCGCTGTCGAACCGCCATCCATGCCGCCTGCCTCACTGCAGCAGGTGCTTAACCAGGAGCAAGCGCTGGTTGTGGAGTTGGAGCCAGAAAGCCAGTCCCCAGAGCATCTACTTCCCCAAGCCACCCTGCCAGCCCCCTCTATCCTGGCCATCAGCACCTTCTGCCAGGGGCGATCCAACGGCCTGATTGAGCTGCATCCGTGCGATGGCGCGCCGTCTTGGGCCGCTGCCGATATCGAACTGCTTGAGGCTGTCGCGGTCCAGGTAGGCATCGCCTTGGCTCAGGCCGACCTGCTGCAGCGGGAAACCCAGCGCAGCCAAGAGCTAACTCACAAAAACTTTGCCCTGGCAAAAGCTAAGCGGGAAGCCGAAAGCGCCGACCGAGCCAAAGGGGAATTTCTTGCCAACATGAGCCACGAAATTCGCACGCCGATGAATGCAATTTTGGGCTTCACCGACTTATTACGCAGCTTGGTAAGTACCTCTCAGGCTCAGGGATATCTAGATGCGATCGCAACTAGCGGCAGAACCCTGCTAGCGCTCATCAACGATATCCTTGACCTTTCTAAAATCGAGGTGGGCAAGCTAGAGCTGCACTATACCCCCACCAATCTCCGCGGCATTATTCAGGAGGTGGAGCAAATCTTCAGCGCCAAAGCTGCCGAGAAAGGGCTGTGCCTGTTTACCCAAATCACCGAAACCGTGCCCGAAAATCTCTACATCGATGACATTCGGCTCCGGCAAATTCTCTTCAACGTCGTTGGCAACGCCCTCAAATTTACCGAGACGGGACACGTCAAAATTCAGGTGCAGGGACAATCCTACGACCAGGGCGGAACTCGTCGGTACTGGCTGGAGCTGAGAGTAGAAGACACAGGCATTGGCATTGCCCGCGACCAGCAGGAAGCTATTTTCGAAGCCTTTGTCCAAAGTGCCGGACAGAGTAATCGTAAATATGGCGGCACCGGCCTTGGGCTAGCCATTACCCAACGACTCACTCACATGATGGGCGGCAGTCTCTCGCTGCGCAGCGAAATCGGCCAGGGCAGCACCTTTGAGTTTGTCTTTCCCGACTTGGTGCCGGTGCCAGCGGCCGTCAGCAGCAGTCCCGAGCCTGCTCCAGATAGCGATCTCGATCAGTTTTTGCCTGCCACCCTGCTAGTCATTGACGATGTTTTTTCCAGCCGTAAACTCATCCAGAGCTACTTTGCCCATACCCACCACCAAGTCCTCGTCGCCCAGGACGGCCAGGAGGGCATTCGGCTAGCCTGCAGTGAGCAGCCAGCGCTGATCCTGTTAGATCTCAAAATGCCCAATATCAGTGGCCTCAGTGTCGCTCAAGAGCTCAAGCAGAATCCCCTCACCGCAGCCATTCCCATCGTCTTGTTCACGGCCTCAGGGCACAGTTCCGAGCTTACCGAAATCAGAAGACTTTGCCAGGGAATGCTGCTCAAGCCTGCTAGTCGAGCTCAGCTCGTTACACTGCTGCGCACCCTGCTGCCATCTGCTGCCCCGCTGTCCCAACCCCTATCGCCATCGCTCGAGCTGTCGCGCTCATCCCGGCAGATGCAGCGTCGCACCGACCTATTAGCCAAGCTTCAACAGGAGGAGGCAACCCATTGGGAAACCCTTCACAAAACGCTTAAAACCCCTGACCTAGAGACTTTCGTCAATAAGCTGATGGCGTGGGGCAAGGAGCATCAGTGCCAGACGCTGCTCACCTATGCCGAAACCCTAAAAACCCAGCTTGATCTGTTTGACTGGGAGCACATTCCCCAGACCGTTGCCAGTTTCCCCGCGCTACGAGCGACCTTACAGAGCCCAGCATCCCTAAGCTAACGCTTTACACCCGTAAAGCTTTCATTTGGCCCCGCAAGTCGTTCCTGTTGAGTTCCCTTGCAGCCTTGAATAAGCAGCCGCGCTAAGCTCATGAAGGTTGCTCCTCCCCCGGTTGTCTTCCCCGTCTTGCATCTATGCCTACGTCAACCTCTTTCATCCCTGCGGATTTTCTAATTTTGGTGGTGGACGACCTGCCTACTAATTTGAAAGTAGTCGGTAGTATTCTGGCGCGCGAAGGCTACGTGATGACTTACGCTATCAGCGGAGCTCAAGCCTTAGAGCGCATTGAGGCAGCCACGCCAGACTTAATTTTGCTCGACTTAATGATGCCTGGGATGAATGGCATTGAGGTCTGTCAGGCAATTAAGGCCAACCCTGCCTATGCCGAGCTGCCAATCATCTTTCTCACGGCCAGCCAGGAACAGCAGCACCTGATCGACGCGTTTGCCGCCGGAGCGATTGACTACGTAACCAAGCCTTTTCAGGTGCAGGAGCTGCTGGCGCGAGTCAAAACTCACCTCAAGCTCAAGGACACAGCCGATCGCCTGCGTCAAGCCCTTGACGAGGTTGAAAAGCTGGCGGGCACCGACCCACTGACGGGGGTGTTCAACCGCCGCCGCCTATTTCAAATTGCTGAGCAGGAGCTGCTGCGCAGCCAGCGCTACGGCTCACCCTTCTCTGTGATGATGCTCGACGTTGATCACTTCAAGCGGGTCAACGACACCTACGGACACCTAGCGGGAGATGCGGTGCTGCGAGAAGTGGCCGAAACCGTACGGCAGGAGCTGCGGGTTACTGATTTTCTGGGTCGCTACGGCGGCGAGGAATTTGCCGTTATTTTGACGGAGACAGACTGCCAGCAGGCGGCAGAGGTGGGCGATCGCATTCGCAGCCAGCTAGAGGCCCTCACTGTGTTGACAGGTGGCCATGCTGTTCGAGTTACCGTTAGTATCGGCATCGGTGGTTATCGGCTGCCGTCTGACGACATCGACACTATTCTTAGGCGGGCCGATATTGCGCTCTACCACTCAAAAGCCAGCGGCCGCAACGCCTGCTCCATCTTTGACGACAGCGCCAGCGGCGGCGCTTGCAGGCTTTATACTGCCTCGCCGGCCCCGGCTCAGAGCCGAAGCTTAACCTAGATAGGCCGGTAAACTCGGTAGTTGATGTTGGGGAATATGTTGTCAATGGCCTCAACCTTCTCCAGCCATCCGGAGTCGATTTTGCCTACGTTGATATCCTCCCAGAGCTTGTTAAAGCGCATCAGATGAGAGCGGGTGCGGCGCACGGCGTAGGGCACCATTGTTCCTGTGCGCATGATGAAGGCCCAGTCGGAGGACTGCGCCAGCAGCAGCTCGCGCGCCGCCTGGTTGAGTGCTTTCCACTCCAGCTCGTCGGCAGGTTCGCGCTTGGCCAGGTCAATCATGCGCTCAGCAGCTTTGTGCAGGTGAGGGTAGATCCAGGAGTTGGTTTCGTTCAGCCAGTACTCGTGGAAGCCCTTGTAGCCCCAGCTCGATTGGGAAGGACGGCAAACCTGCTGGCTGGGGTTGTCGCGCAGGTAGTCAGCCAGGTGGGTCATCTCATAGGTGCCCTGGTCGTACCAGCTCTTGCGGAACAGGTAGTCGATAAACCAGGGGCCTTCATACCACCAATGGCCAAATAGCTCCGCGTCGTAGGGCGACACGATAATCGGCGGGCGCTGCATCAAGTTGTGGAGGTAATGCACCTGGCGCTCACGGTTGAACATGAAGTTGCCCGCGTGCTCGGCGGCTTTTTCTCGCGCCCAGTAGGGGTCGTACCACGCTTTGTCAGAGAGCCCCAGCCCTTTCCCGGTGATCTTGTGGTACTTAATGCCCACGTTCTTGCGCTGGCCGTTGGGCATGATGTAGGGCTTGATGTACTCGTACTCCGCATCCCAGCCCAGGTCACGGTAAAACTCGCGGTACTCAGAGGCGCCAGGGTAACCCACCTGGGACGACCACACCTGCTGGGAGGACTCGTGGTCGCGGCCAAAGGCGGCAACCCCCGTTTCGGTGAAGATTGGGGCATAGGAGCCAAACCGGGGGCGAGGCCGAGCGTAGAGAATGCCGTGACCATCGGTGAGGAAGTAGCGCAGTCCGGCATCGGCCAGCATCCGCTCTAGACCTTCATAGTAGGCGCACTCCGGCAGCCAGATGCCTCGGGGCGCCTGCCCAAAGTGCTCGGCGTAGCTCTCGCAGGCCACCTGAATCTGCGCCCACACCGCTTGGGGGTACATCTTCATCAGCGGCAGGTAGCCGTGGGTGGCACCGCAGGTGATGATCTCTAGGTTGTTGCTGTCCTGGTACTCCTTGAAGGCGGTGACCAGATCGCCGCTGTACTGCTCCCACACCTGGCGCACGTGGTTAAACTCACGGGCGTAGTGCTCAGCCAGGTAGCGCAGGTGGCCGTTTTGAGCGTTGCGCTCGACCTCCATTTCGGTCAGCTCCTCGAGCTGAGCCAGGTGGGCGTCGTAGCGCTCCTGCAGCAGCGGGTCTCGCAGCATCGACACCAGGGGCGGCGTCATACTCATGGTCATCTTGAAGTCAATCCCGTCCCGCTTGAGCCCTTCGAACATCGTCAGCAGCGGCACGTAGGTTTCGGTAATGGCCTCAAACAGCCATTCCTCCTCTAGAACGTAGTCGCTCTCAGGGTGACGGACGAAGGGCAGGTGAGCATGAAGAACCAGGGCGAGATATCCGATAGCCATACGCGCAAATAGCAGGGGTCAGTGGGTGTAGCGGACAGAGATTGGGGCTGAGGGTCGGCGAGGGCCTGGGAGCGAGGGTCAGCAAATCTTGATGTTGCCAAGATTGTAAAGCAAAAGTTAAGCCAGAAAAGTTGGCTGGATTGCTTTGATCTAGCCAGCAGCGGAGCAGCCAAGCTGTTCTGGTGAGACCCAATATCTCTGGGAACCTTGCCCCAGAAAAGATACTGCCTTTTGCTCAAAATCTAGAGGAAGCCGTTCAACGCCTAAAAAGAGACAAAGTTTAATCAGATTTAATAAAGCGAAAATTTTCTTTGCCTATTTAAACGCCGCTGAAATTTTCCCCAAGGAAGGCATTTTAGAAAGTCCACGAGCAACTATTTGGCGGAGGGAAACTGCTTTTGCAGCTGCTTCAGGGTCTGGTACATCTCCGGCAGGCGGTTATACACTGCGGTTGCCCTGAGGAACAGCTTGTGGGCAATAGCTGGAGTGCCCGTAACGATGCTGCCGGGTTCAACATCGCTGTGGATGCCTGCTTTAGCAGTTGCGATCGCACCATCCCCAATCTTGGCCTGGTTAGCGATGCCCACCTGCCCCGCCAAAATCACCCGATTGCCGATGGTAACGCCGCCCGCCATGCCGACCTGGGCCGCCATCACCACGCCTTCGCCCACCTGACAGCCGTGGGCAATGTGCACCAGATTGTCGAGCTTAGTGCCGCGCTTAATGCGGGTTTCACCTACCGCAGGGCGGTCCACGGTAGAGTTGCAGCCGATTTCTACGCCGTCTTCCAGCACGGTAATGCCCGACTGCTCCATTTTTTCCCAGCCCTGGGCCGTGGGCACAAAGCCAAACCCTTCGGACCCAATCGCGGCGCCACTGTGGATGACGCAGGCGCGGCCAATTTGAGTGCGCTCATGGATCACGCAGTTGGCGTGGAGCACCGTGCCCTCACCAATCTCGGCATCCGGATAAACCACTACATTGGGGTGAATGCAAGCGCCGCTGCCGATTTTAGCCCCGGACTGAATTACCACGTGGGCTCCAATGGCAACGCCTTCGCCAATCGTGGCGCTGGGATCAATTACCGCGGTGGGGTGAATACCGGGAGTGAGCTTAAACGGCTGGTAGAAGAGTGCGATCGCACGGGCAAACCCCAACCGCGGGTCCGAGGTGCTCAGCCAGGCGATGCCCCGCTCGCTGGCCTGGGCCTGAAGCACTTCGTTCTTGGGCAGGATCAGGGCGCTGGCCTGAGTAGTCGCCAGAAAAGCCGCGAACTTGTCGCCTTCGATGTAGCTCAGCATTCCCGCTTCAGCCTGATCGACGGCACTTATCCCGGTAATTTCCGGGTCGCGCTCGGCGTTGTCACTCAGGCTGGACTGTTGGGTAATGCCAATTTTGGCGGCAATTTCGCTGAACTTCATGGGCGCTTCTGGCTCTGAATCAGGGCGATTCTAAGCTATCAGAAATGCAGCACACTCTACATGGGCGGTCTGCGGAAAGAAGTCGGCAGGCTGCACCCGCTGGAGCGTGTACCCGCCCTCTTCACAGAGAATCTTGAGGTCGCGGGACAGGGTTGCCGGGTTGCAGCTCATGTAAACGATGCGGGGCGGTTTGATATGCATCAGCGCGTCGAGAACGGTGCGATCGCACCCCTTGCGCGGCGGATCCAGCAGCACCACATCGGGCCCCCCTTCAAATTCAGCGGCCACATTGAGCAGCAGCTTCTCCACACTGCCGA
>DATNQE010000145.1:0-2135 GCA_036702895.1 Trichocoleus sp.
TACTGGATTAAAAGTGTTAACAATTTCAGCAGTAACGCCGACGTTTTTCTCTTTACTCTGCAAAGTCAGCTCTCGTTCTAAGCTGCTGCCTCAGGCGTTCTGAACCTCTCTTAGAAGACGACTTGAGCAAGGGCAAACCGTGAACAAACCCGGTGAATTCACAATTTTTTACGCCTTTCCTTGCTGATAACGGCTTCGGCGTCTAATTCATGCCTATCAGGAGGTATCTTCTAGCACCAGTTTGTTAGGCAAGTGGGGCAACCGCATATCTGTATCCCTTCTAGCAAACTGGCTTTTTCAGAATGCAGTACTGTTTAGCAGTTTCTTGGGAGGTTCCCGAGCTGAAATGCCAGGGGCCAGGCTATAGGGCTACGGGGAGAGGGGAGATGTAAATCTGCGCCTCAAAGGATTGGAAAGCGCGGTAAAAATGCCGACTGAACTGAAAAAAACGCTAGCCGCGCTCTGCGGCGCACTAAGTCAGAAAACTCTATTCTCAAAAGAACACTGTTTGCCAGTTTGAACGGGGGAAAGTTGGGATGAACGAGCTGAAAGTCATCGTTATCGGTGCTGGCATTGGCGGTCTGACGGCGGGCATTGCTTTGCAGCAGGCTGGTTTTGAGGTTGAGATTTACGACCGGGTGCGCGACCTGCGGCCGGTAGGGGCCGGAATTTCCCTCTGGTCCAACGGGGTGAAGGTGCTCAACCGGCTGGGGCTAGGCGACCAAATCGCTCAGATTGGCGGCCGCATGAACCGGATGCAGTACCGCACTCAAACGGGCGAGCTGCTCAACGACATTGATTTGCTGCCCCTGGCGGAAAGTGTGGGGCAACGGCCCTACCCGGTAGCCCGCGCCGACCTTCAGGCGATGTTGATGGGGGCTTTTAAGGGCGAGGTAAACCTGGGCTATCGCTGTGTGGCGGTAGAGGAAGGCGCCGAGGGCGTTACCGCCGTGTTTGAAAATGGGCACTGGACGACGGGCGATCTGCTGGTGGCGGCAGACGGTATCCATTCGATTTTGCGGGAGTACGTGCTGGGCAGAAAGGTGGACCCGCAGTACGGCGGCTACATCAACTGGAATGGCCTAGTGCCCGTTAGTGAAGACTTGGCCCCAGCTGACTCTTGGGTGATTTATGTGGGCGACCACCAGCGGGCCTCGATGATGCCGGTGGCGGGCAATCGCTTTTATTTCTTCTTTGATGTGCCCTTGCCTAAAGGCACTCCGGGCAGCCCCGACACTCACAAAGCCGACCTAACTAAGTATTTCACAGGCTGGGCCGAGCCCGTGCAGCGGCTGATTGAGCGGATGGACCCGGCTACGGTGGCGCGGCCCGAAATTCACGATGTAGGACCGATTGACCGCATGGTGCGGGGGCGGGTGGCGCTGCTGGGAGATGCGGCCCACGCCACCTGCCCCGACCTTGGGCAGGGCGGCTGTCAGGCGATGGAGGACAGCCTGGTGCTGGCCCAGTATTTGATGACCACCAATGTAGGGGTGGACTACGCTCTGGCCCGCTACGAGAAGGACCGCAAGGAGCGCACCAGCGCCGTCGTGGAGAAGGCCCGTAAACGGGCGGAAATGATCCACGGCAAGGACCCTGAGGTGACCCAGAAGTGGTACCAGCAGCTAGCGGAGGAAGACCCCCAGGATGTGAGAAGCGCGATCGCAAAAATCATTCTAGGGGGGCCATTAGGTTAGAGCCAGCAGTGGCCCCTGGCAGCCCGGTTAGCGCTACCCCCCCGCATTTTGGTTTGGCGATACGTTGTTTTGCCTGACTGTTGTTTTGGAGATTAACCAGCTATGGCCTCTTCGGATATGACTCCCGCTGAGGGGATTGCGGTAGATTCGCCAGCCTCTATCGACCCGCCTAAGGTGGCAGCCGATCTGATTCACGGGCTAGACGATAGGCCCCCGGTGGGAGAGGCCTTTATCGTGGCGCTGCAGCATGTGCTGGCGGCCTTTGTGGGCATCATCACGCCGCCGCTGATTATCAGCAACGTGCTGGGTCTAGAGCCTGCCGACACGGGCTACATCATCAGCATGTCGCTGTTTGTCTCAGGCGTTGCTACCTTTATCCAGTGCCCAACACGACCTTTAGCTAAAATAAAGGCGTCATTCAGATGACGGGGGTAGGCA
>DATNQE010000152.1:0-12565 GCA_036702895.1 Trichocoleus sp.
CTTCTCTCAACTGCCCGAAAACTCGGGTTATCGACCCCGCCCGGCCGATGAGCGGGTGGGATATTTCCTAACGGCCTTTCGATCACCGATTCAAGACGGTTCGAGGGAGCCCTTTGTTCGCTACATTCAGCGCTGGCATCTGGAGAAGCAAGACCCGACTGCTGCGCTTTCGCCGCCCCGTCAGCCCGTTGTTTTCTGGATTGAAAACACAGTACCCCAGCAGTATCGCAAAGCGGTTGAGGAAGGGGTGCTGATGTGGAATGAGGCGTTTGAGCGGGCTGGATTTAAAGATGCGATCGCAGTCCGGCAAATGCCCGACAACGCCGATTGGGACCCGGCCGATACCCGCTACAACGTCATCCGCTGGTCTGACTCCTTCGGCAGCGGCGTTTTGGGCTATGGCCCGTCACGGGTTAATCCCCTGACCGGCGAAATCCTAGATGCCGACGTTGTGCTTGATGCCAACGTCATTCGCTATCTCACTCAGGAGTATCAGACCCTGGCCTCGCCTCTGGAGGCCTCGACTGCGTCCTACTTGCAGCTTTGCAGTCGACCGCTGCAGCGCCTGTATCAGCAGTGGCAGCAGACTCAGGCCGCTGGCCGCGCCGCCGCGCCGGGCCGTCTGGGTGGGCTCTCTGCCCTGCTGCCAGCGGCCTCGCCCATGGCACCGCCCGCTGCCTACGGCGCTCCGGATCCGGCCGATCGCTGCGCTAGCCTGGGGGCTGCTCAGCAGGTGGCCTTTGGTGGCCTGGCGCTGGACCTATTGGGGGCGCCCTTTACCCAATCAGAGACGCTAAAAACCTACCTCTACGACTATCTCAAATCGCTCACCGCCCACGAGGTCGGCCATGTGCTGGGGCTGCGGCACAACTTTTTGGGCAGCACCCTGCTGGCGCCCGATCAGCTCAACGACTCGGAGCTGACCCGCAGCCAGGGATTGGTGAGTTCGGTGATGGACTACTACCCCCCTAACCTGGCACCGGCTGATATCCCCCAGGGCGAATACTTCCCGACCCGATTGGGGCCTTACGATCTGTGGGCCATTGAGTATGGCTACAAGCCTTTGGAAGGGCCTCTGGCTCAGTTTGACCCCCAGGCGCTAGCGCCCATCGCTGGGCAGAGCACTTCGCCGGAGCTAGCGTACGCTACTGACGAAGATATTTTTGACTTTCTCAACCCCCAGGCAGCTGCATGGGATCTGAGCAGCAACCCACTGCAGTACGCCCAGTGGCAGATGGACAATGCCCAGGCCCTCTGGAAGAAGCTGGACTGGTACTCTCTTAGACCGGGAGCAGGTTACGGAGAGCTGCGCCGCCGCTTCGATCTGGTGTTGAACTACTACCTCAACCAGGCTCAAACCCTGACCAACTACATTGGAGGACAGCGCTTTACCCGCATCGACCCCTGGAGCTCTCGGGGGCAACAGCCCTTCACGCCCATTCCTGTTGACCAGCAGCGCCAGGCGCTGGAGGCCTTAGAGCGCTACGTGCTCTCGCCGACTGCCTTTGATTTTCCGCCGGAGCTGCTCAACTCGCTGGCCCCTGACCGCTGGAACCACTGGGGCCAGGGCCTAACGCTCTATCCGCTGGACTACCCGATCTACGATCGCATTTTGCTGGTGCAGGGGCTGGCCCTGAGCGACGTGCTGTACTCAGATCGACTGCGGCGGCTGCGCGATGGTGAGCTCAAGGCCGGTCCTGAGGAAACGCTGACGCTGCCCGAGCTATTTGATCGAGTCGGCACGATGGTTTGGTCAGAGGTGTTTTCTGGAGGCGATCAGGCGTCAGATCTCTCCAGTCTGCGGCGGGGGCTGCAGCGGCACCACTTATCTTTACTCAGCAATCTAGTGCTGCGGCGCAGCTTCAGCGATCTGGAGCGAAGCCAGGATGTGCTCGATGCCGTTGGCATTTTTTCCACCATCGGCGCTCCTGAAGATGCCAGGGTGCTGGCGCGCTATCAGCTGCAGCAGATTGAAGGCGCGATCGCAACCACCCTACAGCGCCAGGGCAATGCCCTCAACCTGAGCAGTCGGGCTCACCTGGAGGACGTGCGCGATCGCATTCTCAAAACCCTCAATGCGCCCCTTCAAGGCAGCTAGGGTTAGGCCACAAAGTCAGCGGAGGCCGTAGAGGATGCCGTTTCTCTCGGTTGGTAGGGCACTCTAAGCTCACTGCCAACTGCCCATTCATATCCTAAAGACCCTTCTTTAAAGAATTTTGCAAGAAGCCCTCAATGCCCCGGAAATACCTGGGTCTCCTTGGTGTATGGTGTATTGATGATTGCAGTTTGTAACAATCCCGAGGGAAGGTTTCAAGGATTCTAGAGTGTACTACCCGTTACGTCGCTGACCCAGAATTGGGGCAGCGATTCGTACGTTGAGACAATTCCGTTGAAGTTTTATCAGTTAGCCTATGCTAACCGCGCTAGCGGCCCTCACCCTGACTCCAGTGCTCTCGCAGGCTCTCCCGGCTGCAGTCCCAACTGCCGTTTCAGAGCCAACCGCCCTAGAGTCTGTTGTCCTGGCGACATCTGCTCCTCAGCCAGGCTCAGCCGATGGGCAAACTCAAGCGATTGAGCTACCAGTCAGCCAACCTCTAGACGCGCCTCTGGCTCAGCCCAGGTTCCGATCGGAGCTACGGTTGGCCCAGGCGGCGGGCGCAGCTCAGCAATATGCTGAAGTCATCGAACAGCAGGAAGTGCGGCCTCTGCCGGGGCAGCTCGACGAAATTCCTGTCTTTAATAGCAATAGTCCAGAGCTCATTCAGACTGACGGGATTTTGCTGTCCACCTTTCCGCAGGACGGCATGCGGACCCCTGGGGCTCACCTCAATTTTCCGTTCCAGGGCCGCTTTGATATTTTTGCCCACCACATTGCCCGCGGCATTACCCCCGACGACCGCCGAACGCTGTTCCTTGGCGTGCTGGTACATAACCCTGGCACCCAACCCGTGACCCTCGACATTCTCCAGGGCATTACCTACCTGAGTCAGGAAGCGCCGTTCCGCGATCTGCCAACAACGGTGCTCAACCCCAACGGCACTATCTATGCTGGCCCCGGCAGCCGCACCACCACCGACATCCTGCGGGGCCAAAACCAGTCCCAGTGGCCTCGCCAGATCGTCATTCCTCCCGGCCACGTTCATCTGCTGATGAATGTGCCCATTCCCCTGCGGCAGCTCACGGTTCCGGTCAACGGCACCTATCCCCAAGGCAGCATCATTCCCAAGCCGCCCCTGAACCCCGCAACCATTGTGGCGGCCGGTATTCCCGATGGGGCTGCGGGGGCAGCTAACGGCGCTGTGGCACCCCTTCCGGTCAACCGGCCATTGCCCAGCAACGGCCGCACCGCCATGATGTATCTCTCTAGTAACGGCCCTGTGCACATGGCCAGCCTGGCGATGTTTGCGCCGCCAGCTCCCGGTGGGGCTGAGCGAGTGCCGACGCTGCGAGAGTGGATTGACCTGCTGAAGCGAGGCAACCTGGCAGGCCCCAGAGACATTCCTCCTACCGATCCTCAAACCTATCGCTATGGTCGGTTCTACTATGGTCGGGTGGCCGGAGTCGCTCGGGGCTCGCGCTGGAGCGCCTTGGTGACCGACGGCAGCGACGCCAACCAGCTGACAATTCCCCAGCCTGGCAATGCGTTCTCCTACGTGGTCAGCACAGTCGATCGCAACACCTTCGGTACGGGGCAGATTCAGAGTGCACCGATGCTGGCCCGCTACCCCGACACGGCTTTCCGGGCCCACGGCAACTACGGCATCCACTACAGCGTCACCCTGCCTCTTTTCAACCCAACGGGGGCTGCTCAAACCGTTGCCCTCAAGCTCCAGACGCCCCTGCAGGATGAGGGCCTGAAGGACGGGCTGCGATTCCGTCAGCCCCCCGACAGCCGCATTTTCTTCCGTGGCACGGTGCGGCTGCGCTATGCCAATCAGCTAGGCGTGCGCCAGACCCACTATGTACACTTAGTCCAGCGGCGCGGCCAAGAGGGTGACCCTTTAGTGAAGCTGACAATTCCGGCGGGCGAACGGCGAGAAGTCGAAGTTGATCTGATCTATCCTCCCGACGCCACTCCGCCCCAGGTGCTGACGGTGCAAACGATTAACCCGTTCAGCATCTTCGAGGCCAACACCCAGAGCAATCCGGCCCAGCCCCTAAGCCGTGAGCCCTTAATCCCCAGGGCAGGTGCGCCAGAACCCTAGCTACTCCTCGGGAGTGCTTCCCTCACGAACCCACAGCGCCAGTCCACCGCCACGGCCTCTAGCTGCAACGTAGTCCGGGCAGGCTAGAAAAAAGGCGAAAAAGGGCAGCTTGCCAATGGGCGCAGCCGCAAAATCAGTGCCTTTAGGAACAGCGGAGCGTACACCGCCGCTGTAAAGGGTGAGGGCGCCTACTTTTACCAGTAAATGGTTGAAATCAAAGACCAGCAGGTTTTTTTTGCCGGTGTAGCGGGCTGGACCGGTAAAGGTGATTTGCAGCGGCCCGACCTGGAGCTGATTGCGAATCGTGATGCCGCTGGGCAGGTCGGCAGCCGGGTAGAAGCCGATGCGGGCGGCGGCTAGGGTCGGTACGTAAAAGCCGCTTCCTTGGGGCTGGCCTGCTTGATAGCGAGGTTTTTTGGGGGCGGTAAAGCAGAGCCGCCAGGTACCGATAAGGTCGTCCAAAGCATAGGTCAACCGCTGCTGCTTGGCGGCTTTCTCTGCGGCTAGCAGCGCGGCTGTCACGGTTTGCCCGTCTGGTGTAGCTGGCGTGCTTTCTGACGTGTTTTTGAGGCGGGGGCACAGGGTATTGGCGGCGGCCGTCAGCGTGGCTAGGACTTCAGACGCAAAGGCGGAGGAAATTTCGGCGGGCATCGCTGGAACTGCTTACTCTCATTTTGGGCTGGGTTTCATTTCAGTATGGCAGGCACTGGGGAAACACTCTGCGATAATGGGCTTCAGCGCAATCGAGCCTAAGCAAACACTGAGCAAGCAGCACTGAAGGTTTAGCCCATGACGGCCAATCTCCGCAAACAGTTTTTTGGCAGGCTGACGGGGCCAACTGCCAGCGTGTCAACCGTTCTCATGGGAGCGGGGATAGTCATCACCCTGGTGTTTGTGCTGGTAGCGCTGCTGGCGCCGCTGCTGCAGTCGTGGGGCATCCTGCTCGACCCAACGGCGGCGTTGGCTAACCCGATTCACCAGCCGCCGGGAGGAGGGCATTGGTTTGGCACGACGCGGCAGGGCTATGACGTGTTTGCCCGCACCCTTTTTGGTACCCGGGCGGCTTGGCAGGTGGTGCTTCTGGCAACGCTGATGAGTGTAGCGGTGGGAGTGCCGCTGGGCATGGTCAGTGGCTACCTGGGTGGCCGCCTGGATAGGGCGCTGCTGTTTTTTATGGATACGCTCTACACCCTGCCGGGGCTGCTGCTGTCGATTACGCTGGCGTTTGTGGTGGGGCGGGGAGTGATTAACGCTGCGATCGCATTGAGCATTGCCTATATTCCCCAGTATTACCGGGTGGTGCGCAACCACACCGTGAGTATTAAAACCGAGCTGTTCATTGAGGCGGCCCAGGCGATGGGCGCTTCCACCTGGACAGTGCTGAGCCGCTACCTCTTTCTCAACGTGATTCAGAGCGTGCCTGTGCTCTTTACCCTCAATGCGGCCGACGCCATTTTGATTTTGGGCGGTTTGGGCTTTTTGGGGCTGGGTCTGCCGGAGCAGATTCCTGAGTGGGGGGCTGATATTCGCCAGGCGCTCGATGCGCTGCCGACGGGCATTTGGTGGACCGCTCTCTTTCCCGGTTTGGCCCTGACCCTGATGGTGACAGGGCTATCCCTGGTGGGCGAAGGGCTCAACGAGCTGGTTAACCCGCTACTGCGGCGAGAAAACTGGAAGTAGACGCCGAATCTTTTAGCCAGGGGCCCAGAATATGCCTGTGGGCAGCCCTAGCAGGACTGCTAATCTGCGACAATGCCTTGGGGCTGGCGAGCTCAGGGCTACGTCGGCTTTAGAAGCAGTTTTTAGGAGCAACGTGGGCCATGGGTACGGCGGGTCAGAGACAGGTTATAGGGGTGGACTTGGGCGGTACGGCAATTAAGTTCGGGCGCTTTACTGAGTCGGGCGAGTGCCAGCAGTCGCTGAGTGTGCCTACGCCGCAGCCTGCTACCCCTGAGGCTGTCATCGAGGCCATGGCTGACGCGATCGCAACCCTCGATCCTGACCGTCAGGCCAGCGCCATTGGGGTGGGTACTCCTGGCCCGGCCGATGCGGCGGGCCGCATTGCCCGAGTGGCGATTAACCTGGCAGGCTGGTACGATGTGCCGGTGGCCGACTGGCTGGAAACAAAAACTGGCCGACCGACTGTTTTGGCCAACGACGCCAACTGTGCCGGTTTGGGAGAGGCCTGGCTGGGAGCGGGACGAGCTTTTCAGGATCTGATCCTGCTGACCCTGGGGACGGGCGTTGGTGGGGCGATCATCCTCAACGGCAAGCTGTTTGTGGGCCGTCAGGGCACCGCTGGAGAACTGGGCCTGATCACCCTGAACCCTGACGGACCGCCCTGCAACAGCGGTAATCTAGGGTCTTTGGAGCAGTACTGCTCGGTGCAGGCGGTGCGGCGAGAAACGGGACTAGAGCCAGGAGCGGTGGCTGCCAAAGCTGAGGCGGGAGACGCGGATGCGATCGCATTCTGGCAGCAGTACGGTCGCAACTTGGGGGCTGGACTGGCTAGCTTGGTCTATGTGCTCACGCCAGAGGCCGTCATTATTGGTGGCGGTATCAGCGCCGGGGCCAACCTGTTTTTGCCAACCGCCAAAGCCGAGATTGCCCGGCGAGTGATGCCTAGCTCCCGCGAAAATATGCAGATTCTGCTGGCGGAGTTGGGCAATCAGGCAGGCATTGCGGGGGCGGCACGGCTGGCGCTGCAAACATTTGGACCTGCCTGCTAAAAGCCAATCTGAGTTCAAGCAGTCTTTATTCGCTCCCCGCTTGAATCTTCACGAAGAAGTCAAAGCTTTGTTCAGATTAAGCTAACTGGAGCCTCGTCTTCACGCAGTTTTGCGTCTTCCCGATAGCCTGGAAAGACCTGGACGAATTAGGGTCAATGCCTTTTACCTATGCGGGAACTGCTCATTCAAATCGTCTCTGTCTTCTCGGATCGCTACAGCGGCTGGATTCTCTGGAACCTGTTTCTGGCCTTTATTCCTTTAGCGCTGAGCTTTTGGCTGTTTCGCCAGCGTTCCGCAAAGTCGCGCAACTCGCTGTGGTGGCTAGCGCTAGTGGTCTACGTGGCGTTTTTGCCGAATGCGCCCTACGTCCTAACCGACATCATCCACTTTATCCGCGCGACCCGAGACGGTCTTTCTATGGTCGCGCTCATTGTGGCCTACATTCCCCTGCACGTGCTGTCGATCTTGGCGGGGTTTGAAGCCTACGTCGTTTCCTTGCTGAACCAGGGGCAGTACCTGCGCAACCACGGAGCCAAGCGGTACATTGTCTGGGCCGAGCTGATGACCCACGCTCTGGCTGCGGTGGGCGTGTTTATCGGTCGCTTTCGGCGCTTCAACAGCTGGGACATTATTTCTGATCCCGACGGTGTGCTGCTGCAAACGCTAGATGACCTGACCTCGAAATGGCCTTTAGCGGTCATCCTAGTCATGTTTCTGATTATCACCGCGCTGTACTGGGTGTTTAAGCAAATTACCCTAGGGCTGGTGCTGCGGGTACGCTACGCTCGTTTAGGCAAAGAAATTGAGCTGTAGTCGGCTTGCTAGGTGGGGCGAGCTTGCTTTTGCAAACGATGTGTTCCTACACCTGCTTCAGAAGAAACCCCGGCAAAGCCTACAGCGCTTTGCCGGGGTTCAAAGATCGTTAGTTTAACAAGGCCGCATTCAGCTTATAGGGGAGTTGAGTGCGGCGGCTGACTGAGTTGCGATCGCGCCCCTAACCCAGCGTCGGCAGTTCACAGCTGCCAGCATCAAAGCTGTAGGCATTGAGGTCGATGGGCACCGACTCCACCTTCCAGATGTCTTGGCAGTACTCCGCAATGGCGCGATCAGATGAAAATTTGCCGGTGCGAGCGACGTTGAGAATGGCCAGTCGGCTCCAGTACTCAGGGTCACGATAGGCCACGCTGACCTTTTCCTGGCAGTCAATGTACGCCTGGTAGTCCGCCATCAGCATAAACGGATCGCTCAGCAGCAGCTTGTCGAGCAGCGGCTTGAACAAATCGCGATCGCCATGGGAGAAATGACCAGAGGCTATCAGGTCGATCACCTCTTTGAGGTCGGCGTTGTTCTCGTAGTAGTCCAGCGGCCGGTAGCCCTGCTGCCTAAGCTTTGCCACCTCATCCACCGTCAAACCAAAGAGGAAGAAGTTGTCTTCTCCGACTTCCTGGCGAATTTCTAGATTGGCCCCATCGAGCGTGCCAATGGTAAGGGCTCCGTTCATGGCAAACTTCATGTTGCCCGTACCCGATGCCTCATAGCCAGCAGTCGAAATCTGCTCTGACAGGTCGGCGGCAGGGTAGATGCGCTGACCGTTGGAGACGTTAAAGTTGGGCAGGAAGATCACCCGCAGGCGATCACGCGTAATGGGGTCAGTATTGACCACTTCGCCCACAGCATTGATGAACTTAATCATCAGCTTAGCCATGACATAGCCAGGAGCTGCCTTCCCGCCAAAAATGAAGGTGCGGGCAGTTACGTCCATCTCGGGAGCCTGCCGCAGCCGATTGTAAAGACTGATGATGTGCAGGACGTTGAGGTGCTGGCGCTTGTACTCGTGGATCCGCTTCACCTGCACATCAAACAGAGAATACGGATCAACCGTAATACCCATGCGCTTTTCAATGTGCAGGGCCAGGTCGTACTTAACAGTCTGCTTCATCTGCCGCCACTCTGCCCGGAATCCGGCATCCTCGGCGTAGCCTTCGAGCTGGCGCAGATCCTCCAGGTGCTTGATCCAGCTACCGCCAATCTTGTTGCTAATCAGGCGAGTCATGCGGGGGTTGCTCAGCACAATCCAGCGGCGTGGGGTAACACCGTTGGTCTTGTTGCTAAACTTCTGCGGAGCCAGTTCGTAAAAATCGCGCAGCACCGTTTCCTTCAGGAGCTCGGAGTGCAGGTCGGCAACGCCGTTGATGGCAAAGCTGCCGACGCAGGCTAAGTTGGCCATGCGCACATAGCGCTCTCCCGACTCATCGATCAAAGACATCCGAGCAATGCGGTCTCTGTCGCTCCCCAGCTTGAGCCGCACCTCTTCCAGAAATTGGGCATTGATTTGGTAGATCAGCTCCAAATGGCGGGGCAGCACCCGGCCAAACAGACTGATCGGCCAGCGCTCGAGCGCCTCGGGCAGCAGAGTGTGGTTGGTATAGGCAAAGGACTTTTGGGTAATTGCCCAGGCCTCATTCCACTCCAGGCCGTGCTCGTCGATCAGCAGCCGCAGCAGTTCGGCTACGGCAATGGCGGGGTGGGTGTCGTTAAGCTGAATGGTGAACTTTTCCGGGAAGCGCTCCACCGGCAGGCCCTGGCCTTCGAGAATGCGCAGCATGTCTTGCAGAGAGCAAGAAACGAAGAAATACTGCTGTTCCAGGCGCAGCTGCTTGCCTTCAAGGCGCTCATCGTTGGGATAGAGCACCTTACTAATGTTTTCGGAGACCATCTTTTTCTCGACGGCCCGGTAGTAGTCGCCCCGGTTGAAGGCGTCGAAATCGAAGGACTCGGGCGCTTCGGCGCTCCACAGCCGCAGGGTGTTGGCGGTGTTGACCTGGTAGCCCAAAATCGGCGTGTCGTAGGGAACGCCCTTCACCTCTCGGGCAGGAATCCAGCGCACTCGCTGCCGGCCCTGCTCATCTTCGTAGGGTTCGGTATAGCCGCCCAGCTTGACGTGTACGGCCCAGTCGGGGCGAGCGATTTCCCAGGGGTTGCCGCTGCGTAGCCACTTGTCGGTCAGCTCTACCTGCCAGCCGTCGCGGATCTCTTGGCTGAAAATGCCGAATTCGTAGCGGATACCGTAACCCAGACTGGGAATGCCCAGCGTGGCCAAAGAGTCGAGATAGCAGGCGGCCAAACGGCCCAGTCCGCCGTTGCCCAGGCCCGGTTCCTCCTCCAGGGCCAGCAGCTCGTCCATATTGACGCAGAGGGCATCCATTGCCTCTTTGACCTGGTCGTAAATACCGAGGTTGATCAAGTTGTTGCCCAGGTGCGGCCCCATCAGAAATTCTGCTGACAGATAGCACACGGTGCGGGACTGCTGGTCGGTGTAGGTAGCGGCGCTGCCCAGCCAGCGCCGCAGCATGCGATCGCGCACCGTGTAGGCCAGTGCCAGATAGTAGTCATGCTTGCTCGCTAGGCGAGGAAAGGTGCCCTGAATGTAGAAGAGGTTGTCCAAAAAAGCCCGCCTTAGGGCTTCAACGCTGAGACCAGTGCGATCATCCTCAACACTGACCCCGGAGAGAGATTGGGGATTCGCGGCTAGGGTCATGGGAAGTCCTCTGTTGCAAACGTAGCAGGAGCGTACTTATGGGCCTAGCGTACAGCTTGCCCTTAGGGGAAACTGTAAAATCAAAGGTTTTTTTTGAGCCCAACTACGGCCGATGCTAGCAGAAGCGCTCAGCCTATAAAGATTACAGCGCTTCTGCCCGCCTACGCAGGAGCTCAATTTGGGGCATAAATAAAGGTTCTCTTTAGGCTTTGTGGCCTAGAGTGACCTTTAGAACCTTTTGGCAAAGCAGTATGACAGAGAAGTTTCAGGCCTCTGGGCCGGCCGTGGGCACTTTAGACGGCTGCTTACCCATTGCAGCGTTACCTACCGCAGCGAAATTTTCCAGAGGCAGTCGTAGCGCCCGTTGATAGCGAAGGAGTCGCTGCACAGGGTGCGATGAAGCGACAGCTCGCCCATTGGGTAGTTCTTCAAAACGTACTCATTACTGCGCAGCTGAACGGCGTCCCCAGGGGCAATGGTGTCGCCAGGAATGGGCGGCATTCCTAGGGTCGCCAGGATGCTGTTGATATAGGCGACGTTGGTAATGGTGTGGTCGGGCTCAATCTCTAACTGAGGCCCTGGGGACAGCGCGTCATTGCGATCAGGGTCCACCAGAACGTAGCTAACTTGCTCAGATAGCTCAGTAATAAGCTCCCATGAATATTGGGGCGGCGACTGGTCCGCCTGCTGCGATGCATACTGCTGGAAGCCGCGATATTCGGCCAGCTTGGTGTGGGCCTCTTGCGATCGCACAGACGCTGTACTTTTAACTTTCTCTAGCAGCGTAATGGCTTCGCCCCAGCGGGTAACGACCTGATCCCACTCCTGGCGGCCGCTGGCTGTTTGCACGGCAACCGCCGCCTCCCAGCCGGTTTCTAAAGCTTTTTGGTAGAGAAATTCTGACTCAGTTGCCCTGGCGAGGTTGAGCTTGGGCCAGCCGCGAGTTTTGACTCGGTAGATGCCCCAAGGGAGAAACAGCACCAGGGCCGCCAGTGCCAGACTCATGAGCACAACGGTCTGGTCTTTTCCCTGAATGCGGGTGTAGTTTTCTGCCATGTCCCTGGTGGTTAGTGATCGACATTCTTAGACCCAAACACTTGAGGCCCAAACATTTAGGTACTTAGGCCCATCGCCACGCCCAAGATACTCAATTTCCTTAGATCTTTAGTTGTTTTTACGGTGTTTTTTCCCAGCCCTATCAGAGTCGCTTCATGAAGTTTTGACTAAAAAGCCTCGCCTGAGCAGAAATATTTGGGGTCGATCCCTTAGTAAGGGCTTGACCAAGCTGAGCCATTTTGCCGAATCCTTTGGCTGAATCCATTGGCCAATAAATTTGACTGAATAAATTTGACCGAATAACTAGGCTTTAGCAGCCGGCGTTATTGATCTGGCCGTCGGGCATACGGGTGTTGCAAAAGATTGCGTCCGTCAAATCAGCGCCCTGTAGGCTGGCATCCTGCAGGTTGGCATCAGTCAAGTTAGCGCCCTGCAGGTTGGCCTCAAACAGGCGGCTGGTTCTTAGGTCAGCGCCGCTGAGGTTGGCTCCGCGCAGGCTCACTCGAATTAGTGTTGTTTGAAAGAGATCGGCTTGGCTGAGATTCGCTCCGTCTAAATTAGCCCGGCTGATGTTGCTGCGTAGCAGGTTAGCGTCCTGCAGCTGGCTGCCCTGTAAATTGGCTTCAAACAGTCGCGCCTCGATCATTTGAGCACCATTGAGCTCGGCTCCAGCCAGATTGGCCTGGATCAGCGTTGCGCGGTTGAGGTTGGCTCGAGTCAGGCGGCTACCCTGTAGGTTGGCTTGGGTCATATCGGCTTCGACCAAGGAGGCCTGGGAGAGATCGGCCTGGTTTAGAGCAGCCTCAGTCAAGTTGGCTCGCACCAGAGAGCTTTCTCGCAGCTGGGCACCGGCTAAGTTGGCTCGCCGCAGGTTTGCCTGATTGAGCCGAGCCCGCACCAGCACCGTCTGACTTAAATCGCAGCCAGCACACTCGTTTGAGATCAAAAGCTGCTGCCGGTGGCTGGGGTTTTCGGCCTGGGCTGGGGGCATTGCCGTTGGCCTAAACACGCTAACTGCCACCTCCGCGACTCCACAA
>DATNQE010000160.1:0-6399 GCA_036702895.1 Trichocoleus sp.
TATCAACTTCATCATGCTGGGGTACCGCGATGGGCTCCATCCGCCAGGGGTTCGCGACGAGCGCAGAGCCGTTGAGGTGACCCACATCGTTAACCTAGCCCATGCCAAAGCCGTAGCGGCCTACCGCCAGCTCGTGGAGCAGGGCACCATTCTGGCGGGCAAAATTGGCATTGCCCATGTTCTTCTACCGGGCTTTGCGATCAGCGAGACGCCAGAGGATATCCGAGCCTGCGAATACTATGAGGGCATGGACTTCCACTGGTTCTATGACCCTATTTTGAAGGGCCAATACCCGGAGCTGATTTGGGACTACTACCGGCAAAAGGGAAACGCCCCCACAGTGTTAGACGGTGACCTAGAGCTGCTAAGCAATACAGCCAGCGACTTTATTGGCGTGAACTATTACCAGAGCGCTTTTCTAGCCCATAACCCCGCTGGCGGAGTAGGGCTGGCCCCAATCAACACCTCCGGACAAAAGGGCAGTCAGCCCGAAAGCGGTATCCCTGGCCTGTTTAAAAAGGTGCGCAACCCCAACGTTGAGTACACCCTTTGGGATTGGGCAATTTACCCTGAGGGCTTATACCAGGGCCTGAAGCGCATTCAGGAGCGCTACGGAAACATTCCTATCGTCATTACTGAAAACGGCTTGGGGGACAAGGATCTTGTTACCGAGACCGGAGAGATTTTGGATCAGCCTCGCATTGACTATCTGCAGCGGCATCTTGTGGAGTGCCAAAGAGCTATCAATGAGGGTGTTCCCCTGTTTGGCTTTTACGCCTGGTCGTTTATCGATCTGCTGAGCTGGTTGAATGGATACCAGAAGCAGTACGGCTTTGTTTATGTAGATCGAACCCGCAACCTAGAGCGGCGAAAAAAGCAGAGTTACTTTTGGTATCAAAAGCTCATTCAAACCAACGGCAGCAGTTTGGGAGCAAGCGGCCCTACCGCCGCACTGCGCAGGCATTAAGCGCCTGTAGCACTAGGTCGGGATGGTTCTCCATGTAGCGCGCCTCAATCTCGTAGGGCCGATCTTCAGGATTGTAGTGGTTCTCAATTGTTCTGAGGTCAGCACGCTGGAGGCTAGACGCCATCAAATTGAGATCAGATGAGTCTCCCCCTCGCATCGTCACTGGCTCGTAGCTGCCGTTTTCAAGCCCGTCCTCACAGTCCTGTACGGCATGCCACGACTCGTGAATTAGGGTAAGCTCCGTTTCCCTTTGGTCGTCCTTCAGGTTGTTGACGCACAAAACCATCTCATTGCTCTCTAGGTCGTAGTAGCCCAGGGTTCTACTCGACTCACATTCCTGCCGCAGCACGGGAATACTTAAGCGACCCAAAGCAGTGTAAAACTGAGTTTCTAAGGTAATTTCGTTAGTCGCCGTAAAGCGGTTGAGGTCAACACATTGGATTGTCCCAGCGGGCATGAGATGGGTACTGTCGCAGTAGGTAACCACTCCAGCCTGAGCGCTGGCCGGGGGGGCAGCCCCCGCTACACCGATCACGGCCACTAATCCGATTACCGTAGCCGCCAGGATTATTCTCATTGCTTACGGGCCGAGCTGGGATGCTTCTAAGATTCCCATTTTCTCAGCGGACTGTCACAAGAATTTCACAATTAGTCAAAAAACTCCCTCTTTGGGAGGATGGCAGTTCTAGAATGAACCGAACCAAAAGACATTATTTGAACTAATTTGGCTGCAAATCGGTTTTTTACGGATTTGGGTGAGGTGATCCTAAATTTCCCTGAAAGCCTCCTAAAATGATGTATTTCAAAGCACATTAGAATCGCTTGCCCTTTCCGTAACCGCTGAAGCGAGCTGAGCATTTTGTAGGGGAAGGTTTGCTACGAAAACCATTCGGCCCAAATCCTTATGCTTAACGCAACCGTAGGGTTCAAGCCCTAGCGATGCCTTTAGCGGGATACAGGAGAATATGGATGTGCTCATTGCCGAGGGGTAGCTATGGCTCAATCCCAAACTCGTTTATCCAACAGGCCCTCTAACGTTCCCATTGTGGCTGTTGCCTGCCTAGTGTTTTTTCTGGCTTACTTCCTCGTAACTACAGGTAGTCAAAGGCTTCGCTGCCAGCAGCACCTGACAACTCCAAGCCATTGCGAGGCGGTACAAACGGCTCTCTTCGGGCTGGTGCCTTATAACGCTGGATCGTTTGAAGTAGAAACCCTTGATGTGGTCTCAGAGCTGACAGATCGCATTCCTCGGGGTGGAGTGCGCTTTCACCATCGGATCAGGCTCAGCGGCGCTCAGGGTCAATTCACCGTCGATCTCAACCAGAGTCCGCTGGCGGGCTCTGCCGTGAAGAAACAGATTCAGGATTTTTTGGAGGCCAATGGCTCAGGGCAGCTCACTTTTGAGCATCGCCCCGCCCTAGCCCTGGTAAGAACCGGGCTGATGGCTTTTCTGTTGAGCATTGTCGCGTGGGGCTTTTGGGATGTGCGCTGGCCCCGGCCGCCACTAGCCAAACCCCTCCCGGAGGAAGCTTACCCGGAGTAGATAAGCTCAGGTTTAACCCCAGAACAGGTTAACGATTCAAGCAAAGTTTTATGGTGACGTCTATTTGAGGGCAAGCCTTGATAAGTAGCCAAGACGCTGCTGGTGCGATCGCATGCCCCAAGCGCAACCAGCCCTATTTCCCAACAGCCAGTTCCAGTAATCTCAAGCAGAACTGAGCGACTCGGCCCTTACGGTTGCTACGCTCAAGACACTGCCAAGTCAGACGCTGTCTAGCGAGGCCAACAGCACGGTCCACTAGCCACCGTGCTCGACCGTCAGGTTGCCGCTGAGGTTATTCGACTCTGGCAGCGGTCCAATTAGCGCGCAGGCGGCGCGCCCCTTAAAAAGCACACCGCCTGCGCGAGTTTCAACGGTTATCTCTAAACGACTTCCTGTGAGGTTTTCACCTGAGGCTGGGGCTGAGGCTGGAACTGGAACAGGGTATAGACCACGTTCCGGCGAATCCCGACCATCATATCGAGGAAGAGCTCGTAGCCCTCGCTCTTGTACTCGATCAGCGGGTCTTTCTGGCCGTAGCCGCGCAAGCCCACCGTTTCCCGCAGGGCGTCCATCTGCTGCAGGTGGTCCCGCCAAAGGGTGTCAATCTGCTGCAGGATGAAGAAGCGCTCGGCGTCACGCATCAGACCGGGCTTGATCTGGTCAACCTGGGCTTCCTTGATGTCGTAAGCAATCCGCACCTGCTCATAGAGGAACGTGCGAATTTCGTTGACGGAGAGGTCTTCAAGCTGCTGCGGGGTCAGATCTGAGAGCAGGTAGACGAACTCTTTGATCTTCTCTACCATCTCCGGCAGCTTCCACTCTTCCGGCGGCAGCTCTGGGTTGATGTACGCCTGCACGATGTCGTCCATGGTTTGCTCGGCGTAGCTGATCACCAGCTCCTTGAGGTCCTGGCCCTCCAGCACCCGACGACGCTCGGCATAGATGGCGCGACGCTGGTTGTTCATCACCTCGTCGTACTCAAAAACCTGCTTACGAATGTCGTAGTAGTAGGTCTCGACCTTCTTCTGGGCGCCCTCGAGAGAGCGGGTCAGCATGCCTGACTCAATCGGCATGTCTTCTTCTACCCGGAAGGCATTCATCAGCGCCGCAACTCGGTCGCCGCCAAAGATCCGCAGCAGGTTGTCCTGCAGGCTGAGGAAAAACTTGGTGGAACCAGGGTCGCCCTGGCGTCCGGCCCGGCCCCGCAGCTGGTTGTCGATTCGGCGCGACTCGTGGCGCTCAGTGCCAATGACGTGCAGGCCGCCCAGGCTTACAACGGCGTTGTGCTCCTCATCGGTGAAGCGCTCGTATTCCTTACGGACCTGGTTGTAGACCTCCCGCAGTTTCTGGATGACAGGATCGTCAGTGGGGGCTTTTTCGGCTGCGATCGCAACCTTCTCCTCGGCCTGCAGTTCCGCCAGGCTACGCTCCCCGTAGGTCTTCACCGCCAGGTCTACAGCTTCCTTTAAACCCGCTTCGGCTTCGGATGACAGCGCTGTCGGGAAGATGTCGGGAGAGGCTTTCCAGGTCTTGACCTTCTTGCCAGGGGCAAAGCCCTGAGCCCGGTTGCGGCCCTTAGCGGCAGGGACCGTGGTGATGGAAAACTCGTCTTCATCCTCGGGCTGCACAATCCGGGGCATGAGGTACTCGCGCACCTTTAAGCGGGCCATGTAGTCGGCGTTACCACCTAGAATGATGTCCGTTCCACGACCAGCCATGTTGGTGGCAATCGTAACCGCACCTCGGCGACCGGCCTGAGCGACAATCTCAGATTCCCGCTCCACGTTCTCCGGCTTAGCGTTCAGCAGGTTGTGAGGCACACCGAGCCCCTGCAGCAGGCCTGAGAGCAGCTCTGACTTCTCAACGCTGGTGGTGCCTACCAGCACCGGACGACCTGCCTCGTGCATCTCGGCACACTCGGCCGCAACCGCGTTCCACTTGGCGTCTTCGGTCTTATAGACCACATCCGAGACGTCTTGCCGTGCCCGCACCCGGTTAGTCGGAATGATGGTGACTTCCAGGTTGTAGATCTTCTCAAACTCAGCCTCCTCCGTCTTGGCGGTGCCGGTCATGCCCGACAGCTTGGGGTAGAGCAGGAAGAAATTTTGGTAGGTAATGCTAGCTAGGGTCTGAGTTTCCGGCTGGATCTCGGCCCGCTCCTTGGCCTCAATCGCCTGGTGCAGGCCATCGCTCCAGCGACGACCCGGCATGATTCGCCCGGTAAATTCATCGACGATGACCACTTCGCCATTACGAACGATGTACTTAACGTCTTTGATGAAGAGTTCTTTGGCCTTGATGGCGTTGAAAACGTAGTGCGCCCAGGGATCTTTGGGGTCAAACAGATCAACAACGCCCAGCAGCTCCTCGGCCTTGATGAAGCCTTCATCGGTCAGCAGTACGTTGTGGGCTTTTTCGTCTACTTCGTAATGCTCCTCTGCGTTAAGCTCCTGGGCAACCTCTGCGGCGCGGGTGTACTTCTCGCTGGGTCGCTCTACCTGACCGGAGATAATTAGGGGAGTCCGCGCCTCGTCAATCAGAATAGAGTCAACTTCGTCGATGACGCAGAAGTTGAAGGGCCGCTGCACCACATCTTCCATGGATGTGGCCATGTTGTCGCGCAGGTAGTCAAACCCGTACTCACTGTTGGTGCCGTAGGTAATGTCGCAGCCGTAGTTGAACTTACGCTCTGCCGGGGTCATGCCCTGCTGAATCAGCCCCACCGTCAGGCCCAAAAAGCGGTGGATTTGCCCCATCCACTCCGCGTCGCGGCGGGCCAGATAGTCGTTCACCGTAACGATGTGAACGCCTTTACCCGAGAGCGCATTTAGGTAGGAGGGCAAGGTGGCAACCAGGGTCTTTCCTTCACCCGTCTTCATCTCGGCAATCTGGCCGTCGTGCAGCACCATGCCGCCGATAAGCTGCACGTCGAAGTGGCGCATTCCCAGGACTCGCCGGGAGGCTTCTCGCACCACCGCAAAGGCTTCGGTCAAAATGTCGTCGAGAGTTTCCCCTTTCTCCAGCCGCTGCCTGAACTCTACGGTCTTGGCAGAGAGTGCCTCATCCGAGAGCGCCTTGATATCCTCTTCCAGGAGATTGATCTCAGCCACATCGGGCTGATATTTCTTGAGCTTGCGGGCATTGGGGTCACCCAGAAGGTTCTTCAGCATGAATCAAGGAACCAAGACAGCGTATGGGGTTAGAACTTTAGTAAACCGTAATGCTTCAGCCCTCGGCAAGGGACAATTCCCACACCTCGAAGCAGCGTCAGCAGCAGCTTAAGTCTTACCAATGGACATGCCAAGCAGCACGCCAAACAGGCTTTTTTATCCTATCACCTGGGCTCTAGGCTGGGCAGAATAAAGCTTTTTCCTAGGCTTAAAAACATCCCTTAAAGGGTCCCTTTCCTTCTGCAAAAGAGTCCTTGACCCCGTCCTCTGCCCCCTGTTGCATCGTGGGGTTTGCGCCAAGGTCTATTACAAGTACACCAAATCTTCCCTAGGGCTTAACCGACTGACTGATTCATCCGTTTACCCATCTAACTTCTTCTCCTACTAAATCCGACCTGATTGGGATACCGAGATTTAGACAATTCTGACTATGCTGAGTGAAGCATTTCGTTACAAGCGTCACGGCACTTGCGTCATGCAGGCTGGCCCGCCCGCTTGTTTGTCGTTCTTCCAGCCGTGAGGATGTATTGCCCAATGGACTGCAGCCACGTTCTTTTTCGGTATAGCGAACACTTCTCGGACGCTGATATGCGCCAGCTGCAGGCGCTTTTTCAGGCAGCAGCATTTTGGGCCAAAGATCGCAGTTTGGAAGATATGGCGGTTGCGATCGCACACAGCCACCCCGTCGTCACCGTGTGGGATGGGGAAAAGCTCATTGG
>DATNQE010000162.1:0-3361 GCA_036702895.1 Trichocoleus sp.
CTCAAGTTCTTAGAACTCTGCTTTAAGCACTTCATGGGCAGGGCGCCCCGGGACCGTGAGGAAATGCGCACCTACTGCGACATTTTGATGCGCGATGGGGTGCAGACGCTCATTACTGCCCTGATTGATTCTGAGGAATACCGCAAGCAATTTGGTTGCTTTACGGTGCCTCACCCACCCCAGGAGGAGACCTATGGATCTCCCAAAGCGTATTTGGAAACAGACATCTTGAATCACGAGCTGCACGGTCGGCGGGGCAAAGTGCTGCCTACTATGCTCTGGAATGACTTGGGCATGACCTGTGAGGGCGGCCACTGTCATTTGCAAACAGAGGCTCCTATGGCCTCTGCCCAACCGCCAGCCAAATCCCAAAGCGACTTCCTGCAGATGCTGCGGTCGATGAACCCGGCAGATTTGGAGCAGGTTGCGTCGGCGCTATCGCCCCACCAGCGAGAGAAGCTGCGGCAGGTGCTGATGCAGCCCGCCTAGCTGACTGCGGGCAGCTATAGCCACTGGAAGTAGAACGGGGTGCAGGGGTGGAACTCCTGGCTGGCGGCTGTGCCCCCACACCTCCAAGAATTAGAGGTTCTAAGCAATGTGGCGACAGCTATAGCTGTTAAAAAGCCAGAGAAGCTCCACATCGGGTTTCTCTGGCTTTTTAATAGCCGAATCAACGGCGATAATTGGTTTGGAAACGGGGCGCTTGTATTAGCTACATTGGCTAATAGAGCAGAGTTAGGAGAATGCACTTAACAGCTAAATCAGCAGTTGCTCTAACTCACTGTTTGCCCTCACTTTTCACCTATTTCTAGGGCGAAGCATTCGGCCAACCCTCCTTCGAGGTTTCTAGAGGCTAATTTCGAATGCTTCGCCCCTATTCAATCCACTACACGAAGCCTTCCCTGATGCAGCGCTTCATAAATCTGGTTGATCAGCGCAGCATCGGTGGGGCTTAGGTTTTTCTTACCAAAGCTTGCCATCAGCAGCGTTTGGTCGTTACGAGTAATGCGTCGGCTGGAGAGGATTTTCTCGATGGTTTGTTCAAGGGTGGTCATAGTTATGCACTCTGATCACTGACGAATGAGGAACTGCCGTAGGGGCTTGGGGGTCATACCAGGGTGTAAACAAACCAGATATTAAGCCCACCCCTAATCTAGGAAAAAGTTCCTACTAGGGCATCGGTGGTCTAACGTATTTCTTCACGCAATAGATAGACAACTTGCTATCGGTAGATGGCATTTCTACGGGCGGGGCTTCGGTTGTCAGAAAAACTACTGGAGCAGGCTCTACTGCTTCGTTTCAGCGATTTTCACACCAGCAGCAGCTTGCGGTAGAAAAAAGTCAAAAAAATGCGATCGCACCCTAATTGTCAGAAGTGCGATCGCATAAAACTACTTGCTTTATAAAATTGAAGCGAGGAAAACCCTACACAGCTGCCAGCTCAGGAGTAGGCCGCTTACTGTTGCGAATGCCTTCGATAGCGGCTGCGTAGTCGGGAGCATTAAACACAGCAGAACCCGCCACAATCGCGTTAGCACCGGCTTCTAGCACCTGCCAGGTGTTGTTAGCTTTGAGGCCACCGTCTACTTCGATCCACGGATCAAGACCGCGCTCATCACACATCTGGCGCAGCTGACGGATCTTGGGCACCATGCCAGGGATAAAGCTCTGACCACCAAAGCCAGGGTTCACGCTCATAATCAGCACCAGATCGCAAAGATCTAGCACGTACTCAATCAGCTCCAGAGGGGTGGAGGGGTTAAGCACAACACCGGCCTGCTTACCCAGCTCCTTGATTTGGCCCAGGGTGCGGTGCAGGTGGGGTGACGCATTGTGCTCAGCGTGAACAGAGATGATGTCGGCTCCCGCCTTAGCAAAATCTTCGACGTATTTTTCCGGCTCCACGATCATCAGGTGCACATCCAGTGGCTTTTGGGTCACCGGACGAATCGCTTCCACAATCAGCGGCCCAATGGTAATGTTCGGTACAAACCGACCATCCATGACATCTACGTGAATCCAATCAGCACCTGCCTGGTCAGCCGCCCGAATTTCTTCGCCCAGCCGGCTAAAATCAGCCGACAGAATCGACGGTGAAATCACAATCGGTTTGGTGGATTTGGTCTGTGTCATGGGAGCGGGTTCTCCTGCTGTTTTGATGTGTCTATCGTAACAAAACCTTAAGGGTTCTTCTCATTTAATTGAGAGTTTTTTAGGCCAAAATACTCATTCCTTGACCCGTACCTTCAATGCGTTTCTGGCTGTACTTCATTGGCATTTGGGCAGGGCATCTGGGAAAGGCGGCAGGGCAAAAAGAGCAACGCCTATTTATGGCTAATTCTTTAGCTTACCCTTAACCCAGCGCTTACCCAGTCGTCAGAGGCGTTTCGCTAGGGGTGAAAGCTACTGGGGCAGTAGCGGTACTAGCACAAACTCTCTCAGCAGCCTAAAAGCTTAGGAAGACGTAGAATTTGCCCCCGTCCGTCGGTCTTTAGGCTAAAGTTTTGCCAGAGAAAGCTTCGCCGCCGACATCTTATGGTCAAATCCGCTCGCCCTCAGAAGTCCACTCCTCGTGTCACTTCCTGGACCACTCCCCTCAAGCGATCTACCGTCTACCTAGGAACAACATTGGGGGTTGGTGCAGCCGCCCTGCCCGTGATGGCGCTCTCCTTGTCAGTAGGGCCTGAAGGCATCGACGCCCGCCGCCTGCACGAGGCCCCTTACAACCTAACGGGCCAAAAAATTGCCATTGGCCAAGTGGAGATCGGTCGCCCCAGCCAGTTTGGAATTGACAAGGTAGCCTACGAAGCCATGCCCGTCGCAGTGCGGCAAGTATTTTACCTAGACGGCACGGCGACGGCAGACGAGTATGTGGACGGCCACGCTGCCAACGTGGCGGGCGTTATGATCAGCCGCGACAAGCAGAATACGGGCGTTGCCCCAGAGGCGCTGCTCTACTCGGCGGCAGTAGGTCCCCTGCTCGACCATAGCGGGCAGCCGGAGGAGTGCTTGGCTTCCCAACACGTTGCCCTACAAAACGGCGGCGATGTGCGCGCCATTAACTTTAGCTTTGGCGAACCGCTGGGCCGCGATCCTCGGCCTAACCCGGTGCTCGACGGCAATGCTTTGCTGACTCAATGCATCGACTGGTCCCACCGAGTGCACGACGTGCTCTACGTAGTTGCCGGGAACCAGGGCAGCGGCGGCATTCCCATTCCCACCGATAACTTCAACGGTATTAACGTTGCCTATTCCCGGTTGGTAAACGGGCAGTATGCCAAGGTGGACTTTGCCAATTTGAGCAGTGAGCCAACGTTCCAGTCGCCTCGTGCCCCTGGCCCCGAAACCAACGAGGGGCCCC
>DATNQE010000166.1:0-2124 GCA_036702895.1 Trichocoleus sp.
AGCGCCACCTCTAGCCAGCCCTGGCTCCAGCGCCGTCGCTGTGACCAGAGGGCGGGCACATCTTCAGGGGCGAGCTCCGTCGTCAGGATGAGCGGATCATGGACAATGCGATAGCCCTTCATTAGCGCCCGCAGCGTGGCATCAATGTCCTCAGTGAGCATCGTCGAGCGGAAGCAAATCTGCCGTAATGCCGAGGTGCGCCAGTAGCCGTTAGACCCGCCAAAGAGGGCAGTGTCTACCAACAAAGAGCGGCCAAAGTGACTCACGCCGTAGAGGCACTCAAATTCCACAGCAACCAGGTGAGTCAGCCAGTTCTGATCGTGGTTGCGGATAACGTTGCGTCCCTGCACCAGGTCATAGCGGCCCTGCCGCAGCCATTCCCAAGCCCGCTCCAGACAGTCGGGGCTGGGGTGGTGGTCGGCGTCAAAAATGCAGGTCATTTCCCCGGTGACTATCTCTAGAGCCGCGTTGAGATTTTCGGCCTTAGAGGTGCTGTTTTCAACCCGCAGCAGCTTCAGGGCTGGGTAGCGGCGCGAAAGCATATGCAGATCGGCCTCTACGGGCAGCGTAGTGGGAGTGTTGTAAGCCAAAATGACTTCCAGGCGGGAAGCAGGCCACTGCACCTGGGTGAGAATGTGCTCCAGGGTTTCTAGGATGATGCTCTGCTCGTTGGGCAAGTAGGCCACCACCACCATCGACACCGGGGGTACCGGGTCTGACGTGAGCGCCCGATAGCGAATTGAGTTGAAGCGCGCCATATCCCGGCGACTCCGTGAGCGGCGGCAGAAGCGCTGCAAAATACCACGCACCGCTTTCTGCTGGGGATGGGTAATCGCCCAAAATACCGAGGCCGTCTCAATTGCAATAATCAGGGAAGCAAGAAAATAAATTCCGGAGATGACGAGCTGGAGTGGCAGCAACGTTCCCCCTTGCTCCAATAGCAGAAAGTATAGAACCGCCGGAAATCCCAGCAAAATTCCGTTCGTCAAAATCAGCATCAAAGACAGATCTACCGAGGTTCTTATCGTCTTGCGCGAAATCAGTTGCTGCATCACGGTTAATTACTCCACACACCGTCTTTGTAACGTTGGCTGACTAGGGATGCCCATGCAATCAGTCGGCTACCGTTAAGAAAT
The DNA here is from genome assembly GCA_036702895.1 of Trichocoleus sp. Taxonomy (GTDB): domain Bacteria; phylum Cyanobacteriota; class Cyanobacteriia; order Phormidesmidales; family Phormidesmidaceae; genus JACVSF01. The sequence continues at coordinate 1,137 of DATNQE010000166.1, forward strand.
GGCTATGCTTCTGCTAGGAAACATAGCCACTCTTGAAACCAAATATCAATTCAAGTGCCCGTCCACGTTTGCCCCGATGTCCCCGAAGGGCTAATGACTGTCGAGAAAGGTCCCGAATGATGTTTACTTTTGATTATCGAGCCAGAAGTTACAAAGCAGCCATGCTCAAATCAATCCGATTTAACCAGTTTTTGCCGCCTGTGCTCGATTAATCCATTGCTTGCGGGTTCTGGCGAGGCCAATTGTTTCTAGCAAAGAATTGAAGCCTTAAAAAGCTTTCCCTGCAAGCACTGAAGCACCTATCCCAGATTTATGTATAAAGTCATCGTCTCCGCTTTTGGCGGCCTTGAGCAGCTCAACATCGTTGATCTGGCCGATCCGAGCCCATCAGCAGGCGAGGTGGTGGTGGGTTTGACCAGCATCGGCATGAATAACGCTGAGCTCATGGCTCGCCGGGGTGAGTATCGGCTGATTTCGGGCAACCCTCCGTTTACCCCCGGATTGGAGGGCGGTGGCATTATTGTAGCTACAGGGGAGGACGTACACGATCGGCAAGTAGGCCAGCGAGTGGTTCTCACCCTAGATGCCCCTGCTAGCCAAGGGGCAGGTCATGGCACTTACCAGTCCCATTACGTTGTCCGCGCTAGTCAGACAGTGCCTGCTCCCGATGAAGTGCCTGACGAACTGTTGGGGGCGCTGTGGCTGCCCTATCTTACCGCCTGGGGCTGCCTGACATGGCAGCAGAGCCTACAGCCAGGGCAGAGCGTATTGATTCCGGGGGCAAGCAGCAGCGTTGCGATCGCAGCCGCCCAAGTCGTCAAGCACTACGGCGGCGTAGCTATAGGCACGACCACCCGCCCCACCAAGCTAGAAGCACTGCAGGCTATGCCAGGAGCCCCTTACGACCACCTGATCCTCACCCGCGATACCGACTGGTATCGGCAGGCCAAAAAGCTCACTGGCGGCAAGGGGTTCGACGTTATTTTCG
>DATNQE010000193.1:0-3167 GCA_036702895.1 Trichocoleus sp.
ACGTCCATCAGAACCACATCTGGCTGCAGGGCCGCGCCCTGGTCTATCCCCTGCTGACCGTCTACGGCTTCCCCCAAAACCTTCAGGTCTACCTGGCTGGCCAAGGCCGCCGTCAGCCCCAGCCGCATCATCGGGTCGTCATCTACAATCAGCAGCCTGAGGACGGTAGGGGTTGGGGTCATGCTGACTCGCAAACAGGACAACGCTCATTCTAGAGTTATTCAATAAGGACAGGATCAGATGGCCTTCTTTGCACCGCAAGAGCGCCTCCGTCGGCTATTGCCAAGGCAGGTCTCCTTGAAGCGGCCAACCGCTGCGGCAGTACCGCTGTCAAAGGAATATCGAGCCTGGCGACAGCAGTTTGTATGCGATCGCATCCGTTTGGCTATCTGGATCTCGATGGCGCTCCTGGCGATTTTGGCGCTGCTGAACCTGGGTCTGATTCTACCGGCGCTCAACCGCAGCGGAGAGCAAGACCCCAGCTTGAATAGCGATCGCATTCTCTTTTCCCTCTGCATTCTGGCCGCTCAGGAGCTAGGGCTGCTGCTCAATCTGCTGTTTCTGCGTCGTCGCGGCGCGCTCCAGCATAGCCATCTGGCTTTTTTAGGGTTCTCAGCAGCAGTCCTGCTAGTGCCGCAGGTTCAGCATATGTTGATCGGTGAGACAGCTTTAGATCTGTTTGACTGGATCGTGTTCTTCATGCTGCAAGCCGTATTAATTCCGGTGAAATGGCGCTGGCATCTCATTGTGCAGATGAGCCTACTGAGCCTGACGCTGTTTTCAGTGCTGGGGCTCGATTTTGACCCGCCCAGCCTGCCAGACCCGATGCAGGGGCCTATTTATACGTTTGTAGTCGTGTTAGCAGCCTGTATCTTTTTCGTTGCTGACTTGGGGGTCTACCTCTATGAGCGCCTGCTGATTCGAGAATTTGAGCTGCGGCAACAGCTCCAGCTCTTTCTCCACGCCGTTTCCCACGATTTGCGCAACCCAGTTACCGGCACGCTCATGCTGCTGAAGAACCTGCACCGAGATGACCAGGGCCAGATCACGCTGTCTCAGCCAGTAATCAACCAGGTCATTGATAGCCAAGAACGCCAGCTCCAGCTAATTCACTCGCTGTTGGAAGTCCACTCTCAGGAAATTCGGGGCATCCAGCTTCAGCGTCAGCCCCTCCCACTAGCGCCGTTGGTCCAGGCCATTGCTCAAGACCTACAGCCGCTGGCCTATCAGGTGCAGGCCACCGTTACCAGTCTAGTGCCGTCGGACCTACCCCCGGCTATGGCCGATCCGCTCCAGCTCCGACGCGTCTACGAGAATATGGTGGCCAACGCTCTGCAATACAATCGCCCCGGCGTTTGTATTCACCTCAATGCCCAGGTTAGAGGAAATGGACTGTACTGCTCTGTAAGCGACAACGGACAGGGCATCGGTCAGGCAGAGAGCCGCCAAATCTTTGAGCGCTACAGCCGAGGCGTCAACCGTAGACAACCCATGCACCTGGGGTTAGGCCTTTACATCTGCCGGCAAATCATCGAAGCCCACGGCGGCAGAATCGGCGTTCAGAGTGAGCCGGGGCAAGGCACCACCTTTTGGTTCACACTGCCCCTGGCCGTCTAAAGCTCCCCACCAGGATTTTATTCTTTGAAAGTTTGAGAATCGCTGCACCATGACAATTCGTCCCTACCGGCCCTCCGACCAAGCCACTCTGCTAGAGGTGTGGTTTCGAGCCGCGTCAATTGCCCACAGCTTTTTGCCTAAAGAACACTTTGATCACGAGCGCACTGCCATTGCCTCACAGTACTTGCCCATCGCCGAGACCTGGATCTATGAGCATGAAGGAAAGGTAGCTGGCTTTATTTCCCTCCTGGGCCAGACTGTGGGCGGATTCTTTGTAGATCCGGCTATGCAGGGGCAGGGTTTGGGCCAAGCGCTGATGAATTATGCAGTGCAACTAAAGAATACGCTCGAGGTTGAGGTGTTTGAGCATAATGCGATTGGGCGACGGTTTTACGAGCGCTACGGCTTTGTCATTACAGGGCGCTTTTTTCACCCTGAAACCGGGATGGCGCTGCTACACATGCGCCTTCTCAACGGCTCACTTCACGCTCAAAAGCATTGAGACCAGCCCCAGCAAAGTCTCTATAGCAACAATAGGCAGGCCCTAATTAAGCTGCACTTTTTCTACTACCTTTAAGTTCATTTCCTCGTAGTTTTGGACAGCTCTATCTTGGACAGTTCTATGTTTCCCAGTCTCGAAACTCCACGCCTGCATTTAAGCCCCCTTGAGCAAGGCGATGCTGAGTTTATCTACCGCCATTTTTCAGACCCACAGGTTAACCAGTATCTGCTGGATGAACCCCCCATTAGCTCGTTAGACCAGGCTCAGGAAATCGTTGATTTCTTTTTACAGCCAACCGCCACGACCTACAACCGCTGGATTTTAGTTACAAAAGTCGACAAACAGCCCATTGGCACCTGCGGTTTTCACAAATGGGATAAACGCAATCGCCGCTCCGAAATTGGCTATGACCTAACGCCTTCCGCCTGGGGCCAGGGCTATATGAGTGAGGCTTTAGCCACTATGTTAGAGTATGGATTCACTCACCTGAACCTGAACCGTATTGAGGCTCTGGTCTACCCAGGAAATCCAGCTTCTTTGAAATTATTAGAAAGATTTAATTTTCAAAAGGAAGGACTCCTCCGGGACTATTTCCATCAAAACGGTCAGTTCTATGACCACTGGCTTCTCTCGCTATTGAAGAGGCAATTTAAACGAATCGAGCAGTAGAGAGCTGGCGCCAGAGCCCAGGCCCGTTGCTTGCCCTAACTGCCCCTAATGTCGCGTCAATTTAGAGGCTGAAAAAGTGGGTGTGTACTTCAAGCGAAATGGCATTCTTAGAGAGAAGCTTATCTTGGTGTATGCGATTGAGCAGCCTCCAATTGCTTAGGTTATCTTTTCATTTTCTAACCTGTAGGTGAGAACCTCTGATGACATCTTTGCGCAGGCTCTTTAAGGGAAACATCAGCGGGCACAATCAGTTCAACTGGCAGCAGCTTTTGCAAACCGTTTGGGATAAGAGCCAACTGGGGTTAAGCGCCAGTTCTGCAGCGGCGAAGTCCCCTTTTCTCCTGTGGCGGCATCATTTTTTGAGTAAGCGCGTACGGCT
>DATNQE010000197.1:0-3840 GCA_036702895.1 Trichocoleus sp.
TGATTCTGAATCTGCGGTTGGCGCAGGGCCGGAAACAGGACTCGGTGCGGAACTCGGCGCAGCAGTATCCTCAGAGGCTGGGGTGCCGGTGGCAGGGGCCGCTAGCGTCGCTTCTTCGGAAGCGTTCGGAGCAGTGGCAGCCGCCGGGGATGTGGGTGCCGATTCGGTCGTTTCAGTTTCTGACGTGGGCACCTCAACGGTGCGGCGCTCGCCGCGCTGGCGGGCCTCGCGGTTGCGGCGGCTGCCTTCAATGGTCAGGTCGTACTCAATGGGAACGCTGGCACCGCCTTCAACGGGCTGAAAGCGGGAGCGACGGGCGGCTGCGATCGCAGCCTGGTCAATGGCCGGGTTGCCGCTAGAGCGGGTCAACGTCACGCTGCGGACGCTGCCGTCTGGGTTGATACTCACCTGCACCTGGGGTTGACCTTCGGCTCCCTGGGCCAGAGCGCTTTCGGGATACTCAGGGCGAGCGCAGTCCTGGCAAGCAACCGTGCGCGAACCCTGCCCCCGGCCGCTGCTGGTACCTTCGCCGGAGGAGCTAGGCCCAGCCGCCGCTACACCGCCCGACTGGCCCTCTGGTTGGCCCTCGGGCGATCCGCCGACTACGCCACCCGGTTCACCAGCCGGCGATCCGCCAGGAACTCCCCCCGGCTGGCTGGAGTCGGCCTCGGCGGTTTGGGCTTCCCGCAGCCGCTGCAGAAAATCACGCAGTCGCTCCGCCTGGGATTCGGTATCTGGAGCTGCCGCCATAGCGGGCTCCTCTTCGGGCTCTGGTTCAGGCTCCTCAGTTTCCTCAGGGGTTTCTTCCTCAGATTGAAGCGTCTCCTGGGGTTCCTCCAGGTCTGATTCGGCCTGAGTATCTAGCTCATCCTCTGGCTCAGCCTCTGGGGTTTCGGCCTCTGGGGTTTCGGCCTCTGGGACTGGCTCCGTTTCGGGAATCGAGGGGGCGGGCGGTGCTGCTGCAAGCTGAGCCGCTGGAGCCGCCGTGATGGCGCCTCCTGAGTTAGTCTCGGTGCTTAGCTCAGCTGGCTCAATCGGGACGGGCGGCTCCACCTGCTCAATGGGCTCTTCAAGGGAAGGTTCGCTCACGATCACTTCGATGGGCGCGATCGCATTTTGCACAGGGCGACGCCAAATGTCGAGCTGACCCAAGGCCAACGCGATCGCATGCACCCCGATTGAGCCTGCCACGCCCCAGAGGAGCACTCGCCGCAGGAGCAGTTGCTCCCGGTCTTGCTGCTGTGCACAAAACTGTGAAAGACCCATGCCGTTTGCCTGCTAACTGAACTTGCCGGGTTACTGGTGTGGATGCTAATGGCAATTAGTCCACCCACTATAGTTGAGAAAACTTGTCACTGAGTCAAGCCTTAACGCGAACAATTTCCATAGCTGATCTAAGGGAATGCTGCCAAACCTTGCCAGGCTAGTAGTTTGACAATCCCTCAAATAAATCTGAAAAAGATCGAAAAGCGAGGAAAAAGAGGATTTTTTCTTGAGGCTGACTCGCCAGAAATCCCGATTTTCCCAGAATTTATTGGGAATGAATTGCGAGTAAGGCTTGACAATATACCTTCAATCAGGCTCAATTCAATTGAGAGTAATTGTCAACTAGTAGCAAGGTTATGGGAACAATTTTTGCCGCAGGCGGCATTGTCATGTGGCCACTGCTGGCCTTTTCGATACTTGCGATCGCGCTGATTATCGAGCGCTTGGTCTTCTGGTTTCGGCTGAATCGTCGCCAGCGCCAGGTTATGCGAGACATTTTGCAGACCTACCGCAGAAGCCCGGTCGATGTCTTTCCCAAGCTGCACCAAAACGCCAGCCTGCCCATTGCCCGCATTTTTCTAGAAGCGCTAGAGCTCGATGGCGCTAGTCCCAAGCAGTTTCACATGGCCCTGCTCAGCGCCATGCAGGCGGAACTGCCCCAACTGCGAAGATTCAACACAATTTTTGCCACCATCGTCACGGTTTCGCCCCTTCTAGGGCTCCTGGGCACGGTGCTGGGACTGATTGCTTCCTTTAGCGTGCTTCAGCTGGGCGATATCGGGGCTAACGCGGCGGCTGTGACCGGCGGCATCAGCGAGGCGCTGGTATCTACGGCGGCGGGGTTGGTCGTGGCTATTTTTACACTGCTATTTGCCAACCTGTTCAAAGGTCTCTACAAGCGTCAGGTGGCGCTGATTCAGGAGTATGGCGGCCAGCTAGAAATTCTCTACGAATCGCACTACGAGCGGCTAAAGCAAGTTAAGGACGAGGTCTATGTTTCTCCCTGAAGAGCCGGAAGAAGAGTTTGAACTTAATATCGTGCCGATGATCGACGTCATCTTCGCAATTTTGACGTTTTTCATCGTCTCTAGCCTGTTTCTCACCCGCTCTGAGTCTTTGCCTGTAAACCTGCCTAAGGCCGCCACTGCGGATGTGCAGGAGCGCACCCGCATCACGGTCACAGTAGACGAAGCAGGGCAAATCTTTCTTAACCAAGACGCTGTCGAACTGGACTCGCTCCAGGCTGGCGTTCGCGAGCTGATGGGCCGCACTCAAAACTCGGTGATTGTCATCAACGCCGATGAGACGGTGAGCCACGGCCAGGTCATTACCGTTATGGATGAGCTGCGGGCCATTGAGGGGGCCACGCTGGGAATTGCAACCCGGCAGCCAGATTAGGGTTTGGGTTTAGGGTCGAGGGTTCAGGGTTTAGGGATTGGTAAGTACGCAGAAAACATGACGAATTCCCTTTCACAACCGCGCTTTCAATTAACCAGATCCCCTGCTCTGTTACTCGTGGGGCTAGTTGTTTCGGCGGGCGTTCTCTGTGCCTGTTTTATGACCAGCGTTCTCCTGGGGGCAGCGGAGATCGACGCTCAGACTGTGTGGCAGGCCATTTTTCAGTTTGATGGTTCTACAGAGCACCTGATTATTCGCACGGTGCGAATGCCTAGGGCGATCCTGGCGGTGATTGTGGGAGCGGCCCTGGCGGTGGCTGGAGCCATCACCCAAGGCATATCTCGCAATGCTCTGGCGGCTCCTGATGTGCTGGGCATCGATGCTGGGGCAGCGCTGGCCATGGTGCTTACGGTCTTTTTTCGCACCGGCGGCAGCAACGTCTGGTTTGCCTTTGGCGGGGCTGCGATCGCAGCCGTCACGGTTTACTGGCTGGGCTCGATGGGCCGCAGCGGGCTAACGCCGCTCAAGCTGGTGATTGCTGGGTCTGCCCTGGCCTACCTGCTCAACTCCCTGATGTACGGCATTCTCATTCTCAACCAGCGCACCTTAGATGAAATTCGCTTTTGGCTGGCGGGCTCTCTGGCCGGGCAGGAGCTGGCGACGATGCTGCCCATACTGCCCTACGTTGCCGTGGGGCTGGCCGGATCGCTGGTGCTCAGCCGTCAGTTGACCCTGCTCTCTCTAGGGGAAGACGTGGCCCAAGGAGTGGGTTTACAAACCGCCTGGGTGAAACTGGGGGCAGCCGTTGTGGTGGTGCTGCTCGCCGGCAGCGCTGTTGCCCTAGCGGGGCCAGTTGCGTTTGTGGGGCTGGTGGTTCCCCATGTCGTGCGCTTTGGCGTCGGCGTTGATTACCGCTGGATTTTGCCTTACTCGATGGTTGCTGGCGGCATTTTGCTGTCGCTCGCTGATCTGGCGGCGCGGCTGGTGATTCGACCGCAGGAATTGCCCGTGGGCATTATGACGGCTCTGGTAGGGGCACCGTTTTTTATCTACCTGGCTAGGTCAAGGATTAAACGGTAGGCCCTCACCCCTAGCCCCTCTCCCTCTGGGCGAGGGGAACCGGAAAAGCCCCTTCTCCCCTTGGGAGAAGGGGTTAACCCCAGGGACTGCGAGAAG
>DATNQE010000203.1:0-6978 GCA_036702895.1 Trichocoleus sp.
GGCGGGTAGGCAATGGCCAGGGGCTGCTGAGCCACTTCTGCCTGCTTAAGCCAGGCGCTCCATTCAGACCAGCCGGCGGGGCACTGAGTAACGACTAGGGCATTTTCATCGGCCGCTTGAGCGCCTTGACGCCAGTCCAAAATAGGGTCGCGCTGCAGAGATGCGATCGCGCTTGAGGATCGATTGTTTGCGATCGCATGGTGGGCCTCGCTGGGTCGAACGGCAACCAACCGCACCAGATACTGCTTCTGCTGAGTATTAAAATCCAGCTCTACAACAGCATCGCAGCGGCCCTGGGGTAAATCGTCGGCGTAGTGATCCCACCACTCCCCCAAAAATCCTGTCTGGACCGTGTCATCCCACAGCTTAAATTCTGTGCGAATGTAGGCCACCTGCCCGCCTCGCTGATCCTTAATCCGACGGTGCCAGGCATTCGTTACCCAGCAGTTGGGAATGAGCAGTCGGGGAACGGGGTTGCCCATGCCGTAGGGCTCCAGCAGCTTGAGAGCGCGAAACAAAGGTTGGCCTAGCTCGGCAACAGAAACAACTAAATCAATTGGTAAAACTGGGCCAGTTGCCCCGGGCTGCTCTCCCCGAATTTCCCGGACCTGCCGGTTGAGAGCATCGGCAAATACCGTCAGGTTTTCGACAGGCAGACTGAGGCCCGCCGCCAGCGGGTGACCGCCGTAGCTGGTGAGCAGATGGGCCTGGGCTTTAAACAGCTCATACAGGTCAAGCCCCGGCACGGACCGGGCAGAGCCTCTGGCTAACCGGCTTGAATGGGGCTGCTCTGGAGGCATTGGGTCGAGGCTCAGCAAAATTGCGGGACGCCCATACTGCTGAGTCACCTGACCGGCCACGAGCCCTAAAATGCCTGAGGGCCACTGCTCATCTGACAGCACGATGACTTCGGTCGTGGCCAGATCGAGTTGCGCGATTTTAGCGCTCACCTGCTGCATCACCTCGCGCTGCAATGCTTTACGGCGACTGTTGGCCAGCTCTGATTCAAGGGCTAAGGTTTTGGTGCGATCGCAATCCTGGCTGGTAAGCAGCTCAACACAGAAACTGGCATCTCCGTGAATGCGGCTAATCGCGTTAATACGAGGCCCGATGCCAAAGGAAATGTCGGTTGGGCGATCCCCCGTGCGGCGGCAGAGGGTCAGCAGCGCCGCTATGCCGGGTCGTCTGGGGTTTTGCCCTGGCTGTAGGTGGCTTTGCAGCTGCAGCAGCCCCCGCTGAGCCAGGTAGCGACAGTCTCCGGTTAATTCAACCAGGTCTGCGATCAGGCCAATGGCAACGAGATCGAGCAGATCCTCTAAAACCAGGGCGGGCTGACCTCCCCCTGGCAGCGACGGCAGGCTTTGATAAAGCGCTTCAATTAATTTGTAGGCAACAGCGACCCCCGATAGGGTGCTTAAGGGATGGCCTGAAGGCAGGGTGCGCGGATTAATAATTGCAGCGACGGCTGGCCGCTGCGGCGGCAGCGTGTGATGGTCCGTCACGATCACGTCCATGCCCAGCTGATTGGCATACTCAATCTCGCTCAGGTGAGTGCTGCCCGTATCGCAGGTGACCACTAGCTGACAGCCCCACGCCGCCAGCTGCTCTAGCCCGCTTCGCGATAGCCCATGGGATTCAGTAAAACGATTGGGAATGTAGTATCGCAGATGGCTGTGGGCTGGAAATAGAGGCTTGAGCCCTTCCCATAAAACGGAGGTAGCCGTCACGCCGTCGGCATCAAAGTCGCCCCAAATGGCTACTTTTTCAGGTTCAGCAGCAGGGTCGCCAACAGCGCTAGCCTGAATGAGTCGGGCTACCGCCTGCTCCATCTCTGGGCCAAACTCAAAGGGGCTGGCAGGAGAATACGCCTGCGGGTTCAAAAAGCCGTGCAGCTGCGCAGGCTGACGAATGCCGCGCCGCCATAGGAGCTGTGCAACATAGTGCAGAGGCAAATCTGTACTGTCAGGGCAGGCGGCTCGTAAACGCTGCAGCCAGGACTGGGGGGGAGAATCTGCGGTAGGCAACTGCCATTGGGGCGTTAGCTCTGGCATGAAGGAGGGCCACTATGGAGAGATCGGGCAGGACTGGCGCTGAGGCTAGAAGAGCCTGCTACAAAGCGATCCTAGCAAGTTGCTAGTCAGGCTGGCGGAGATCAAACAAGACGGCTCCGATGGCTTAATGGGCAGTTGTTGCGTCAGTGCTTTGCCTAAAATAAGCGAACATTAATAATTAACAGTGACGGTTTTTGCGTAAAAACGGTACTTTTAATCTGCCCCAGCATGATTAATCGCCGGTGTGTTATTCCGCTCCGGGATTATCATGGGTTGTTTGAAAAGACATGACAGGGACAGATCGATAGGGTGTAGGTGCGGCAAAGTGAGAAGCTAAGGGAGCGCAGCTTGTCCGCAGGGCAGTCTGAGAAAAGACTCACTCAGCTTTCGCCCATGATGACTACAGTCAGGAGAAATTCAAGGATCGTCGCTGGTGGATGAGGCTTTTCAAACCAACCTGCTCATTGTGGATGACGATACGGCCAGCCGAAAGCCGCTGGCTCGCCTGCTGATCCATGAAGGGTTTGTTGTGCGCGAACTCCAGAGCGGAGAAGAAGTATTTGAAGCCATCGCTGATACATCGCCCGACCTGATTTTGCTCGATATTCTGCTGCCCGATACCGATGGCTATGAGATTTGTCGGCGGCTAAAGGGGAACGCAACTGCGCGGGATATCCCGGTTATTTTTTTTAGCGCCCTCGGTGGCTCTTTAGACAAGGTCAAAGCGTTTGAAGCCGGGGCTGCTGACTACGTCACCAAACCGTTTCAACCCCAAGAAGTACTCGCCAGAGTTCGTAACCAGGTCAACCTCTACCGCCAACGCCGCCAGCTGAGCCAGCAAAATGCGCTGCTGCTGGAGGAAGTGCGGGAGCGCAAGCAGGTAGAGCAGGCGCTGCGGGCAGCAGAAACTAAGTACCGCAGTATTTTTGAAAATTCCACTGCTGGCATCTTCAAAACGACTGAAGGGGGGGCTTACATCAGCGTTAACCCCGCGCTGGCTCAAATGTATGGCTATGGGTCACCAGAAGAAATGATGGGCATGGTGACAAACATCGATTGCCAGGTCTACGTACAGCCCAAACGCCGCGACGAGTTGACGGCCTACCTGAAGCGCTACGCCAAAATTCAAGACGCCGAGTCTGAGGTGTTTCGCAAAGACGGCAGCACCTTTTGGATCAGCGAGGATATTTGGGCCGTTTACGATGACGGGGGGCAGTTTCTCTACTACGAGGGCATTGTCCACGACATCAGTGAGCGCCGCCAGATGGAAACCGAACTGCGCCAGCAGCGGCAGCAGGCGGACCGACTGCTGATCAACATCCTGCCTTACCAAATTGCGCAGCGGCTAAAGGTGGGCACCCGCACCATTGCTGAAAGCTTTGACCAGGTAAGCGTGCTGTTTGCCGATCTGGTGGACTTTACGGCCGCTTCTAGCGAGATGACGCCGCGCGAGCTGGTGAAGCTGCTCAACGAAATTTTTTCAATTTTTGACCAGCTGGCGGTGTCCCACTCCCTGGAGAAAATCAAGACCATTGGGGACGCCTACATGGTGGCCGGGGGGCTGCCGACAGCTCGCTCTGATCACACAGTGTCTATTGCCCGCATGGCCCTGGACATGCAGGAGGCGATTCAGCATTTTCAGCGGCCCGACGGCAGCCCTTTTCAGCTGCGGATTGGCATCAACACGGGGCCAGTGGTAGCGGGGGTCATTGGTCGGCGCAAATTCGCCTATGATCTTTGGGGCGACACGGTTAATATTGCCAGCCGCATGGAGGCGACCGGGGAACCTCAACGCATACAGGTGACCCCTGAGCTCTATGAGTGCTTGAAGGATGAGTTCATCTTCGAGAAGCGGGGCTTTGTCATTGTCAAAGGGCGAGGACAGATGATGACGTACTGGCTGGTGGGGCAAAACTTGGAGCAGGACCTGAAAAATTAGAGACAGGCTTATGGTTTCGCTTTCATCTGAGCTGCAAACGCGCTTAGCAGAGCCGCTTCGAGTAGGCTCAGTGGTGCTGCAGAGTCGGGTGCTGCAGTCTCCCTTGTCGGGGGTGAGCGATCGCGCTTTTCGAGAGTTGGTGCGCCGTTATGCACCGCACTCGATGCTCTACACCGAGATGGTGCACGCGGCAGGGGTTTGTCAGGCTCAGCAGCTCGAGCGAGTGATGGAAGTGGGGCCTGAGGAGCAGCCCATTAGCATTCAGCTATTTGACTGTCGCCCTGATTTTATGGCGGCAGCAGCGCGCAGAGCGGTCGCTGAAGGGGCGCTAACTATCGATATCAACATGGGCTGTCCAGTCAATAAAATTACCCGCAAGGGCGGCGGTTCTTCGCTGCTGCGTGACCCGGCGGCAGCGGCAGAAATCGTCCGCACGGTAGCCGCAGCAGTGGATGTGCCTGTGACCGTTAAAACCCGCATCGGCTGGGACGACGATACGATTAACGCGGTGGAATTTGGTCGCCAAATGGAGGCTGCCGGGGCTCAAATGCTGACCCTGCACGGCCGCACCCGCGCCCAAGGCTACAACGGCCCTGCCCGGTGGGAGTGGATTGGCCGGGTGAAGGCAGCACTGTCGATTCCTGTGATTGCCAATGGCGATGTTGGGTCAGTGGCAGCAGCTGTGCGCTGCCTAGAGGAAACTGGAGCTGATGGGGTGATGTGCTCGCGGGCGACCCTGGGCTACCCCTTTCTCGTCGGCGAAATTGATGCTTTTTTAAAAACGGGTACGCTGCGTTCGGTGCCCACCCTAGTGGAGCGGCTCCAGTGTGCGCAGGAGCATCTGCATCTGCTGTGGCAATACAAAGGGCGGCGCGGCATTCACCAGGCTCGTAAACACATGACCTGGTATGTGACTGGCTTTGAAGGCGCGGCCCAGCTGCGGCAGCGGCTCTGCCGGATTGAGTCAGTGGAGGAGGGGCAGCAGCTGCTCGGTGAGGCGCTGGCTCAGGTGGCTTGACGCTGGAGAGTATAGATAGCTTGATAAACCCTCCCCAAAAGACAAACGTTCGGAAAACCGTCCTGTAGGGGAGGCTCCTCTTTGTCAAAGGTGTTTAGGATAATATATGTTGATACCTAAATAGCCGCCTCTGGTTGCAAGCTCTGAGTCAACCCTTGCTGGCGCTGTTTTGGGTACTCAGCTGAGCCAATACCTATACCACCGCTGTCCATGACCTCCTACGCTACTTCCACTGCCCGCGCCGATATGGGTGAACTGCGTCGGTTGAGAAGCTTACTGCCGCCAGAGCTGCAAAGCTGGGTGACAGTTGAAGCGGCGACAGACGTTTCGCCGCCGCTGATCACCTGCGAGGAGTTGGGTAAAGACCAGGTGGAGATTCAGGTAGACCTGATCAAGTGGGAGCAGCTGGCGCTCGACCAGCGCAATCTGATGTTCTGGCATCAGATTGGCCGCATTCAAAACGACACCATTCCTCGTGATGGCTGGGAAATGGCCGCATTAGCCATTGGTTTAGGCGGCGCTGTGGGTGAGCTGTGGGTGCAGGACGGGCTGCTGCTGATGTTGGCCCTAGCCCTGTGCAGCTTTTCCGGCTGGCGGCTCTACAAGCGCAACAATAATCAGAAGACCCTGGAAGAATCGATTGAGGCCGATGAAAAGGCGATCGCAATTGCCACTCGCTTCGGCTACACCTTACCCAATGCTTACAAGAGCCTGGGCAGCGCCCTTAAAACCCTTATTGAGCAAACCCCTAAAAAACGGCAGCGCGATCGCTATATCAAGCGTTTGGAGGCCCTAAAGAAGAGCGCCGCTAGGGCTAAAGAAAAGGCCCGCACAGAGCGGGGCGACATGCGCTCTGCCTACTAAGCATTACACATTGAGACTTGGATCCGAGGTAATACGCGCCTTCTTGATATCCAGCACGCTACTTCAACGGGTTCTGACAGCACTGTCAGGACCCGTTTTCGTTAAGGGCTTCACCGAAATAACGCGACCCTAGGGTCAACTCGGCGGCACAGCACAAGCGCCGATGGCTGAAATCATGCAAGAGAGAGTGGACGAGGCCATCTGTGTGCGTTACAGTCATGGCCGGGATCAATATTGCGTCAAGTTTTCTTAAAGTTTCCGGATGGTCTTGTGAAGACAAGAACACTTAAGATTGGGTGCAAACAGCGCTCCCATAGCAGAGGATACAGTCCATTAGCTGTCGTCGGCCTAGACTGATTCAGACAGCTGAGTTCGGAAACCTAAGCAGTTGGGGTAACCTATCAACCAGTTGCCGTTACGGTGCTCGATAGTTTGCTAGTACCCCCGTTCCCCTTAAAGACCCTCTAACTTTCTTTGAAAGAGTGCTGACGTCATCAGACTTGTCAAGCAAAATTAAAGAGTCTCAAGGGTCTAAACGACTGCGTGTGACGACTCGCCCTCTGCTTCAGATGCGTCCTTTTGCCGTAACCGTTGCATCGAGCATTTTCATACCTACCGTTCGAGCCGTTGCTGATGCGCATCTTAATCTACTCGTATAACTACTACCCCGAACCCATTGGCATCGCGCCGCTGATTACTGAGTTAGCGGAAGGGTTAGTCAATCGGGGACACGAGGTTCGTGTTATTACAGCGATGCCCAACTACCCTGAGCGCTCTATCTACCCAGATTATCGAGGGCGCTTATATGCCAGTGAAGTTCGCAACGGCGTGCTAATTCAGCGCTGCTTTGTGGCTATTCGACCTAAGCCAGGGTTAGTTTCCCGCCTGATGCTAGAGAGTAGCTTCATCACGCTGAGCTTTGTGCAAGCGCTGCGGGGCTGGCGACCGGATGTTATTTTGGCCACCAGTCCCTCCCTGCCCGCCTGCATACCCGTCGCTCTGCTCAAAACGTTATACCGCTGTCCCAGCGTTCTCAATTTGCAGGACATTTTGCCTGAGGCTGCGGTGCAAACTTGGCTGCTGACCAATGCCGCCGCCATTCGCCT
>DATNQE010000213.1:0-4515 GCA_036702895.1 Trichocoleus sp.
TCTGCAAGTACTTTTGCAAAGGCACCGCCAGCTTCAGCGGGGTTTGCCCGCCAAACTGGATGATCACGCCCTCAGGGTTCTCCGCCTCAATAATATTGAGCACATCTTCTTTGGTGAGCGGCTCGAAGTAGAGGCGATCGCTGGTGTCGTAGTCGGTAGAGACGGTCTCCGGGTTGGAGTTGACCATAATGGTCTCGAAGCCGTCGGCCCGCAGCGCGTAGGAGGCGTGGCAGCAGCAGTAGTCAAACTCAATGCCCTGACCAATACGGTTGGGGCCGCCACCGAGGATCATCACCTTGCGGCGAGTAGAAGGCAGCACCTCGGTTTCATCTTCGTAGGTGGAGTAGTAGTAGGGGGTGAGCGCTTCGAACTCGGCGGCGCAGGTGTCTACAGTTTTATAGACAGGAATCACGCCTAGGTTCTTGCGGTAGGTGCGCACCTCGTCTTCGGAGGTTTTGGTGGCGTAGGCAATCTGGCGATCGCTAAAGCCCTGGCGCTTGATCAGCCGCATCTGATCTTTGGTGATGTCTTCCAGAGGCGTGCGCTTGAGAAGCTTTTCGGTCTCTAGCAGGTCAGCAAACTTGCGCAGAAACCAGGGGTCGATGCCTGTGAGCTCAAAGATCTCCTCCACCGTTAGGCCCAGCTGCAGCGCGTGACGCAGGGCAAAAATGCGCTCCGGGTTGGGGGTGCGCAGGTTGGCCCGAATCTGGGAGAGGGTAGGGAGTTTTTCGCTGCGATCGCAGCCCCAGCCCGCTCGACCTGTCTCTAGGGAGCGCAGCGCCTTCTGCAGCGACTCCTGGAAAGTGCGGCCAATGGCCATGGCTTCGCCGACTGACTTCATTTGGGTGGTCAGGTGGGGCTCAGAGCCAGGGAACTTCTCAAAGGCAAACCGGGGCACTTTGGTGACCACGTAGTCAATGGTGGGCTCAAAGCTGGCCGGGGTTTTGCGGGTGATGTCGTTGGGGATTTCGTCGAGGGTGTAGCCTACCGCCAGCTTGGCGGCAAACTTGGCAATGGGGAAGCCCGTTGCCTTAGACGCCAGCGCCGAGCTGCGCGATACCCGGGGGTTCATCTCAATGACGATGACCTCTCCGGTGTCGGGATTCACAGCAAACTGGATGTTGGAGCCGCCCGTTTCAACGCCGATCTCCCGGATGATCTTGATCGAGGCATCGCGCAGGCGCTGATACTCTTTGTCGGTCAGGGTCTGGGCCGGGGCTACCGTAATCGAGTCGCCGGTGTGGATACCCATCGGGTCGAGGTTTTCGATCGAGCAGATGATTACCACGTTGTCGGCTAGATCGCGCATTACCTCTAGCTCGTACTCTTTCCAGCCCAGCAGCGACTGCTCAACCAAGATCTGAGACACCGGGCTGGCGTCGAGGCCGGAGCGGGCAATTTCCTCAAACTCTTCCTGGTTGTAGGCGATGCCGCCGCCGCTGCCGCCCATGGTGAAGGCGGGGCGAATGATCAGCGGGAAGCTGCCGATTTGAGCGCCAATCGTCTTGGCTTCGTCCATCGTTTCGGCCAGGCCCGAGGGGCACACGCCCACCCCGATGCGCTCCATCGCTTCTTTAAAGAGCTTGCGGTCCTCCGCCATCTCAATGGCGGGCAGCTTGGCCCCGATCAGCTCCACATTATATTTATCCAGCACGCCGCTCTTGGCCAGCGATACGGCCAGGTTCAGCGCCGTTTGGCCGCCCATCGTGGGCAGCATGGCGTCGGGGCGCTCCTTAGCAATGACCCGCTCTAGCATTTCGGGCGTCAGCGGCTCGATGTAGGTGCGATCGGCCGTTTCTGGGTCGGTCATGATGGTGGCGGGGTTGGAGTTGACCAGCACAACTTCGTAGCCCTCTTCCCGCAGTGCTTTGCACGCCTGAGTGCCCGAATAGTCAAACTCACAGGCCTGACCAATGACAATTGGCCCAGAACCAATCAGCAGAATTTTTTGGATGTCGTTACGACGGGGCATAGGCGGCAGTCACCAGTTGATTCACAAAAAGTTGATTCACAAAAATCCAGATCATTGTAGATGCTTTCCAGGGCCCCCATTCGCTCTATTTGGTTTGGCTTAATCCGGAGTTGATGACCTGACCAACAGTCCAGACAAGGCAGCCATTCCAAAGAACTGCTTCGGCAGCCGGGCCCCTGTAGTTGAGTTGGGCTCTCAATACGAGGTGCAAATCCCGCCTCCGAGACGCACCCCCAACTCCTTTCTTAAGTATTTCTTCAGTTAATCTCTGCTCGGTCTCAATCAACCTGCAGCGCTGCTTCTCCTGCCTCAAAACGGGCTCTGCAGAAGGTGGTAGCTAAGTTTGCTTCTAAATTTGCTGATGCAAAGTTTAAAGACTCCATTAATATGATACAAGCGTACTATGCCAAACGATATAGGTCTAACGGGTTACAGCAATGGGAGGACGTTCTGAAAATTCGCGGGGGCCGGTATTTCAGCAGTCTTCTGATGCCGTTCCCAAAACATCGAAGCGGCAGCTGTATTTCACTTTGGCCCTGCGGTGGTTAGTTGTATTGGGCATTTGGGGATGGGGTACCGCTGAGCTGAGCCGCTACGCTGAGCGCGTCACTGCCGAAGAAGCTGCCGTTGCCGCTGCTGCCCCCAGCGAACCGCTCAAGTGGCAGGGAGCCTCCTTTCCGGTTGAGGACTTTGCAGCCTATACCTCACCCTTTGGCTACCGCCAGCACCCCTACGGCGGCTACCGCTTTCACTACGGCCTTGATGTCGCTGCACCCATGGGTAGCTACGTCCGCAACTGGTGGGAGGGCACCGTAGTCGAAGTCTCAGACGATACCGCCTGCGGCACCTCCGCCATCGTGGAGTCAGGCCCATGGATTCATATCTATTGTCACATGCAGGGTCACGTGGTGTGGGAAGCTGATGGCGATCGGGTTTTGGTAGACCGCGCTGGCGGTATCGAGCTTAAGCAGGGCGCCATGATCAAGTCTGGAGAGCGGATTGGCCGGGTTGGCATGACCGGAAGCACTACCGGACCGCACCTTCACTGGGGGCTTAAGTACAACGGCACCTGGGTAGATCCGGCCCTTGTCCTCAAGGACATGTTCAAGGAGCAGAGCGCTGTCGGGCAGGCTAAGGAGGCGGGCAAGTAGGAGGCTGCTGAGCCATTACGGATGCGACGTACGGATGCGCTTTCCCTCCACACCAGCTTATCTAGTGCTTTGTCACAGTTTTATCGGGGGTTGGAAGAAGGGTTTGCAGCCGTGAAGTTTCTGCGCTTGCCGAGTTGCGGGGTTTGCTGCTTGGGGGCAGGCCCCCAAACCCCCTTTGAAGGGCGGGCGCGCCCTCCAAACCTCCTCCGCTAGAAGTCCCCCGCCATCGGCACTGCTGCGCTGGTTCAGTAGAGTCTTTGGAGAGGTGTGCAGACCCTCCTATTTTCGGGAGTCCTTTTGTTTACCAAGCCTGCCTCCACTGCCGAATATCCGGATCACCAAGCGATCCACGGCGCTCACGGTTGCGCCCTTCCGCTGCTTGGGGAAAGCTTGTTTCCCCAAGCAGCGGAAGGGGAAGGCCCCGGAAAAGGACTTGGGGCGAAGCCATAACCACTTGTGCAAAGAGCACCTTGCTGTCATAGAGCTGCTGTGCGCTATTACTGCAAAGGCTATTGCCGCAGCACCAGCTCAATACCTGTGCAACGATCCGTTGCAGCTACAACCGTCTCCCCCAGAAATTTCTTCTATGCTGGTGCCATATCCGTAAATTCTGCCGAAACGATCATGTCTCCTCAGACGGTTCTGCCCGACCTCGACGCCTTCTGGATGCCCTTTACGGCCAACCGCCAGTTTAAGAGCCAGCCCCGGATGCTGGTGGCGGCTAAAGATATGTACTTTACCAGCCACGACGGTCGCCAGATTCTCGACGGCACCGCCGGGCTGTGGTGTGTCAATGCGGGCCACTGCCGCCCCCGGATTGTGGAGGCGATTCAGCAGCAGGCAGCGGTGCTAGACTTTGCGCCCACGTTTCAGATGGGGCACCCGGGGCCGTTTGAGCTGGCTGAGCGGCTAAACGAGGTTACCCCAGAAGGGCTCAAGCACATTTTTTTGGCCAACTCAGGTTCTGAGGCCGTTGACTCAGCGCTCAAAATTGCCTTGGCCTACCACCGCGTGCGGGGAGAAGGCACGCGGCAGCGGCTGATTGGGCGGGAGCGGGGCTACCACGGCGTCGGCTTTGGTGGCATCTCGGTAGGCGGCATCGGGCCCAACCGCAAACTCTACGGCGGTTTGATTCCTGGCGTTGATCACCTGCCCCACACCCACAATCTGGAGCACAACGCCTTTACCCGGGGAGTGCCTGCCTGGGGCGCTCACTTGGCCGACGAGCTGGAGAACCTGGTCAAGCTCCACGATCCGTCTAATATTGCGGCGGTGATAGTCGAGCCGGTGGCCGGGTCTACAGGTGTTTTGGTGCCGCCTGTAGGCTACCTGGAGCGACTGCGGCAGATCTGCACCCAGCACGGCATTCTGCTGATTTTCGACGAGGTGATT
>DATNQE010000229.1:0-2327 GCA_036702895.1 Trichocoleus sp.
TTATCTTTGGCTTTGCCATTCGGCTAGAGAGCAAGAACTTGCCCATTGTGGTGCGCGATTTAGACATTAGCGCTCAGAGCCGAGATTATATCGAGCAGATTTTTGCCACCAATCAGTTTCAGCTGGTGCCTTGGCCAGCTGAGCGATCGCCCCAGGCGGCGCTGGATGCAGGGGTTGCCCGAGCCGCCATCATCATTCCGCCCGACTTGGATCGGCAGCTAACGGTGGGCCAAAGCACTACCGTGCAGGTGTTGATTGACGGCACCGACGCCAACAATGCCCGCTTTTTGCAAAACGCTATCCGCGCTACGACCAATGCCTACCTACGGTCTTCAGGGCTGCTGGCTCGACCGCCAACGATTGAGCCTGAGGTGCGGCTCTGGTTTAACCCGGGCCGTAAAGAATCGCTCTATATTGTGCCGGGGGTATTTGGGGTAATTCTTTGGATTTTTCCGTCGCTGCTGTCTGCGATCGCAATGGTGCGCGAGAAAGAGCGGGGCACCATTGTGCAGGTCTATGCCTCTAGCCTTAGTGCCGAAGAACTGCTGCTGGGCAAGGGGCTCGCTTACCTGATAGTGGGTCTGGTGCAGGCGCTGGGCGTGATTACGCTAGGAGCCCTGATTTTTAACATTCGCTTTGCCAATGAGCCGTCTTCTTTTTTGATTGGAACGGTTATCTTTTTGTCCGCCGCAGTCATGTTTGGCCTCTTCATCGGCGTGCGGGCAAATTCTCAAAATGCAGCCGTTCAAGGCGTTGCCACGATTGGCTTTTTAACGGCCCTGCTGCTGTCTGGATTTATCTACCCGCTGAGCAACATTCCCTTTCCGCTATCGCTGATTTCAAACATCATTCCGGCGCGCTACTACATTGCCCTGAGCCGCGACGCGTTTGTGCGAGGAACGGGCTGGCCGGGGGTGTGGTGGATGGTGCTGATGATTGCCCTGCTGGGCTTTTTGCTCTTTAACGTGGCGCGTCGGCTACTGCGGCGAATGCAGCTGCCAGAGTGACCCAAACTGCCAGGAGAACCCGCCAATGAAGTTTCTCTCCCCTCTATTTGAAAGCCGCTTTTGGGCGCTAGCCAGAAAAGAAATCAATCAGATTTTGCACAACAAGCAGCTGATTTTTCTGCTGCTGTTTCCGCCCACAATCCAGCTGCTGATTTTTGGCTTTGCTCTCAGCCCCGATGTCAATCATTTGAGAATGGGCGTGATCGACTATGCCCGAACGTTTGAAAGTCGAGAAATGGTGCAGAGTCTGACGGCTAATGGGCTGTTTGAGGTGGTCTCTCAGCCGCTTAATGAGCAAGCGCTGGCGGAGCAGGTACAGCAGGGCCGTATTACCTTGGGCATGATTATCCCGCCTGACTTTAACCGCAATCTGCAGCGGGGCGCCCCCGCACCCGTGCAGGTGTTTATCGATGGGGTAGATGCCAATACGGCGGGCATTGCCAGCGGCTATCTATCGCAAATTTTGAACCAGTACAGCCTGAAGCTGCTGCCCAACCCGCCGGCTCGCCCAGTCACCACCGCCAGCGTGTTTCTCTACAATCCGGGCTTGCTCAGCAGCTGGTTTTTGGTGCCGGGGGTAATGGGAGTAGTGCTGACGCTGACCAGCTCCCTGGTCTCTTCCACAACGCTGGTGCGCGAGAAAGACACGGGCACCCTGGAGCAGCTGATGATGACCCCAGCCAGCAACTGGGAGATTTTGACGGCCAAAATTGTGCCGCTGTTTGTGCTGCTGATGGGAGATGTGTTTTTAGCGCTGGGGCTTGCGATCGCAATCTTTCACGTACCCTTTCGCGGCAACCTATTGCTGTATCTGGTGCTGGCGGCGCTCTATGTGTTTGTCGGCATTGGCGTGGGGTTAATGCTGGCGACCGTGGCGCAAAACCAGCAGCAGGTGGTGCTGACCTCGTTTTTCATCAACCTGCCGATGATTCAGACCTCAGGTGCGATCGCGCCTATCGAGAGCATGCCGCCCTTTTTCCAGGGGCTTTCATGGCTAAACCCGCTGCGTCATTTTGTCGCTATCATTCGCGGCATTCTGCTGCGGGGGGTAGGGGTTGAGGTGCTGTGGCCCCACATTTTGATGCTGGCGGCGTTTGCCGTTGGGCTTATGAGCATTAGCGTGTATCAGTTTCGACGACAGCTAAGCTGAGTCGCAACGTCATTAAATAAAATGAATTGAAATCCGTTTGTGATTCATTCGAAATCTAGATGTGTTACTTTAAGCTGTAGCTAGGCTCAGTTGCTTAGCTGGCCCGCTTCGCTCTTGAGCTGCTGCTCCCCCAGATTCCTAGGCACTTGCCCAGGAGGAGAGGCTTTGCT